>SYEI01000418.1 GCA_005800865.1 Bacteroidota bacterium
CAACAAAATAAAAGTAGACACCGACAGTAAACCTTTATGTGGCGCACAAAACCTAACAGCACTAATTGTAGATTTAGACTTCTGAAACAATTCGCAAATTTGTGCTTGCGTAAGCCAAACGGTATCGTCTAATAAACGAGTTTCTATTTTAGTAACGCCATCTGTTGTTTGGTATATTAAAATATTTGATTGATTTTCTTGCATATTATTTTTTAATAAAGTTTAAATTAAATAACATATACTTTAATATTACTCTCTTTAAACCGTAAATAAAAGTAAATAATATATATATAAACCCTTGCCACAATTTGTAGCATTATAATATAAAACCAAAAGCCCCGAGATTTCTCTCAGGGCTTTGGCTCTCAAAAACTAAAAACCATGGCGGATTTTTAGTTATTCTCATTAGGTACACGTACCAGATGATTTTCTTAAATGAGGGAAATTATTTCTTTCCGTCCATTTTATCTTTCAAGTCAGATAAAGCAGAGATATCACCTAAAGTTGTTTTCTCTTGGCTATCTTTCACTTTTTTAACTGCCTTTTTAGCTTCGTCAGATTCAGCAGCTTTAGTAGCTTTTTCAACCTTACGTACTTCTTCTTTCACTTCTTCGTGTAAACGAGCGTGAGATACTACAATACGTTTAGATTCTTTACTGAATTCGATAACTTTGAAATCCATTACATCTTCAACTTTAGCAGTTGTTCCGTCAGCTTTGTTTAAGTGACGAGATGGGCAGAACCCTTCAACACCATAAGTTAAGTTAACAGTTGCACCTTTATCGTTAATTGAAGTAATAGTTCCTGAGTGAACTGAATCAATAGTAAATACTGTTTCAAAAACATCCCAAGGATTATCTTCTAATTGTTTGTGACCTAAAGATAAACGACGATTTTCACCATCAATTTCTAATACAGTCACATCCATTTTGTCTCCAACTTTGCAGAATTCAGATGGATGTTTAATTTTTTTGCTCCAAGATAAATCAGAGATATGAACTAAACCATCAACACCTTCTTCTAACTCAACAAACACACCAAAGTTTGTGAAATTACGCACTGTACCAGTGTGTTTGCTTCCTTTAGCATATTTATCAATAATCATATTCCAAGGATCAGGAGTTAATTGTTTAACACCTAAACTCATTTTACGCTCTTCACGATCTAAAGTTAAAACTACTGCTTCAACTTCGTCACCCACTTTTAAGAACTCTTGAGCTGAACGTAAGTGTTGAGACCAAGACATTTCAGAAACGTGAATTAAACCTTCAACACCAGCTGCAATTTCAACAAATGCGCCATAGTCAGCTAAAACAACTACTTTACCTTTTACTTTATCTCCAATTTTAACATCAGCAGATAACGCTTCCCAAGGATGAGCAGATAATTGTTTTAAACCTAAAGCAATACGTTTTTTATCATCATCAAAATCTAAAATTACAACGTTAATTTTCTCGTCTAATTTCACGATTTCTTCTGGGTGGTTAATACGTCCCCAAGATAAATCAGTAATGTGTATTAAACCATCAACACCACCTAAATCAATAAACACACCGTAAGAAGTAATGTTTTTAACAACACCTTCTAATACTTGTCCTTTTTCTAATTTAGAAATGATATCACGTTTTTGAGTTTCAATTTCAGCCTCAATTAATGCTTTATGAGAAACTACTACGTTTTTAAATTCATTGTTGATTTTCACAACTTTAAATTCCATAGTTTTTCCTACATAAACATCATAATCACGGATAGGTTTCACATCAATTTGAGAACCTGGTAAGAAAGCTTCAATACCAAATACATCAACGATTAAACCACCTTTAGTGCGGCATTTAACAAAACCTTTAATGATTTCGTCAGTATTAAGAGCCTCATTAACTCTATCCCAAGATTTACCAGCGCGAGCTTTTTTGTGAGATAAGATTAATTGACCATTTACATCTTCTGCTTTTTCAATAAAAACTTCGATAGAATCACCGATTTTTAAATCTGGATTGTAACGGAATTCTGATAATGAAACTACACCATCCGATTTGTAACCAATGTTTACAACAACTTCGCGTGAGTTTTTAGATACTACAGTACCTTGCATAGTTTGTGCATCAGCAATAGTGCTTAATGATTTACCATACATTTCATCTAACTTAGTTCTTTCGTCTGATGAGTAATTGTCGTTTTTCTTCCCAATTGAATTCCAGTCAAAATCTGGATTCCCAACTGTTGCATTTTTGTCTGCCATTTATTTAATAATTGTATTCGATATATCAAGGCTATCGAAGCGGTTAGTTTATAATTTTAGTCCAATTTTTACCTTGATTAAAAAGTGGGATACAAATATACAATATTTAAGGCTTTGTATATTATCAAATTGTAAAATAAAATTATTTTTAAAACACTGAAAATCAGAAGCTTAAATTAAGTCTTAGCCTTGGATGATAATATTATATATCCTATATTTCGGTAAAATAAAGGCGTATGAACTCTATAATCACACATGGCATAGAAATTTCAGTCAAAACTCGCTATTACGCGCCTCAATCTGATCCAAAAAGCAATCATTACTTTTTTGTGTACGAAATCACCATTACAAATAAGAGTGATTATACTGTAAAATTATTAAAACGCCATTGGGATATTACCGATGGATTAGGCGAAAAAAGAGAAGTAGAAGGTGAAGGTGTGGTTGGAGAAACGCCAACCCTCGAACCTGGAGAATCATTTGCCTATAACAGTGGATGCAATTTTGTAACCGATATCGGAAAAATGAGTGGCTACTATACCATGAAAAAATTAGTAGATCAATCAGAGTTTCATGTTGCCATTCCTGAATTTGTGATGGTGCTGCCTGCAAAGTTAAATTAGTTGTGAAAGATGAACGATAAGTTATAAGTTGTTAAGCCAGCAACTCATAATTTATTACCCATATCTTATAACTATATTAAGTTGTATATTTGCCGTCTTAAAAAACATCCTCAATGAAAAAACTCATCATTCTTGCTTTAGCATCTATCACACTTTATTCTTGCTCACCTGATTCTGGAAACACTACTGGATTTGAAATAAAAGGAAATTTATCTAACTCAAAAGGCGAGGCTATATACTTAGAGAAATTAGCGCAAACAGGTGTAACTCCTATTGATAGTGCAACGATTGATGAAAAAGGAGAATTTGTAATGAACCATGCCTCACCTAGTATTGGTTTTTATCGTTTAAGAATCAACGCTTCTAATTTTTGTATGTTAGTTTTAGATTCTGCACAAAAAGTAATGATAACTGGCGATGCTCGTGATTTAGGAAATACCTTTAAATCTGAAGGTTCGCCTGATACAAAATTGTTTGCGGAATATAATGCCTTAGCTCAAGGTCAAAAAATGAGAACAGATTCGTTAGAAAATATTTTTAGAACTGCCATGGTAACTTTAAAATTAGATTCTATCCGTGCTGATTCATTATCAAAAGAATTACAAAAACCTTATGAAGTAATGGTTTCTCAGTATAGTGAAATAGTTGCAAAAAAAATAAAAGAAAACACGAGCTCATTTGCTTCTATTATGGCAATTCAACAATTACGTCCCGAAGAGTATTTAGATATATATAAAGCATTAGATAAAGGATTAACAACTAAATACCCTGATAATAAAGACATAAAATCATTTCATGGAATGGTTCAACAAACCGAAATGATGGTATCAAGAACAGAGGCTATTAAAATTGGGAACGAAGCTCCAGAATTAATTTTACCAATGCCAAACGATAAAGATTTAGCATTAACATCGTTAAGAGGCAAAGTGGTTTTAGTTGATTTTTGGGCGAGCTGGTGTGCACCATGCCGCAAAGAATTACCTAACGTTAAGCGTGCATATGAAAAATACAAAAACAAAGGTTTCGAAATTTTGGGCGTATCGTTAGATAAAGATAGAGATGCTTGGATTGAAGCAATTAGTAAAGAAGGATTAACTTGGCCACAAGTCAGCGATTTAAAATTTTGGCAAAGCGAAGCTGTTCAGGTATATGCTATTCAATCAATTCCTTACACTGTATTAATTGACAAAGAAGGGAAAATTATCGCAACCGATTTAAGAGGTGCTGACTTGGATAAAAAATTAGCCGAGGTTTTAAAGTAAAAAGACTGAAAAGACCTTTAGACTTAAGGGATAAAAAAAGACTAATAAACGTTATCTTTAAAACATGTTGAGATTATTTTTCATTATTAGTTTTCTTTCCACCTACTCTATTGTTTGTGCCCAACAAAATTATTTTCAGCAAGAAGTTAATTACAATATTGATGTCACCTTAAATGATGTTACTCATGAATTATCAGCTTTCGAAAAAATAGAGTATATCAATAATTCAAAAAACACACTGGATTATATTTACTTTCATTTATGGGCAAATGCCTATAAAAACAAAGAGACCGCTTTAGCAAAACAATTATTAGAAAATGGTGAAACAGAAATGCATTTTGCCAAAGAGGAAGATTTAGGCTACATAGATAGTTTAAACTTTATGGTAAATGGACAAGTTGTAAAATGGGAATTTGACAAGCAATACATTGATATTTGCAAACTCACTTTAAATTCTCCCATTAAACCAGGAGATACCATTTCCATCACAACACCCTTTCATGTAAAACTACCTTCTGCTAAAATCTCTCGATTAGGACATATTGATCAAGCTTATGCAATTACACAATGGTATCCAAAACCAGCAGTGTTTGATAGAGACGGATGGCATCAAATGCCTTATCTAAATCAAGGCGAGTTTTATAGCGAGTTTGGCGCGTACGATGTAAAAATAAATTTGCCGAAAAATTATGTACTTGCCGCTACAGGTGATAGAATTGATGAGCCCGAAGAAGAACAATGGTTATTATCAAAAGTAGAAGAAACAGAAAAACTGATTGCCACAAAAAAATATTCACGCGACAATTCATTTCCGCCATCTAGCAAAGAATATAAAACAATCCAATTCAAACAATTTCGCGTACACGATTTTGCGTGGTTTGCCGATAAACGTTTTCATGTTTTAAAAGGCGATTTACTTCTGCCTCATGGTGGAAACAAAGTAGATACTTGGGCTTTTTTCACCAATAGCGAACCTGAATTATGGGCAAAATCAATTGAGTACTTAAACGATGCTACCGCTTTTTATTCGGAAATGAATGGTGATTATCCTTATCATCATGTTACAGCTATTGATGGAACCATTAGTGCTGGCGGCGGCATGGAATACCCAAACATCACCATTATTGGCGAAAGTGGTACAGACTTTACTTTAGAAACAACCATTATGCATGAGGTTGGTCACAATTGGTTTTATGGCATTTTAGGAAGTAATGAGCGCGATTATCCTTTTATGGATGAAGGATTAAATTCATTTTACGAAATGCGTTATATTAAAACAAAGTATCCTTCAAAAACATTAGCAAGTTTAATTGGAAGAGATAGCACCTTTAGTTTTTTTGGATTAAATAAATTCAAACATAAAGCAGAATATGAATTCGCATATTTAATGGCAGCTCGTAAAAACCTTGACCAACCTATTGCGACCAATTCAAAAGACTTTACAAACTATAATTACGGAGGCATAGTTTATAGTAAATCAGCGTTAGTGTTTGATTATTTAATGAATTATTTAGGTAAAGATAAATTTGACGAAGCCATGCAGTTTTATTTTGAACAATGGAAATTTAAACACCCTACTCCCGAAGATTTGATAAAAACATTACAATACCATTTAAACGCCTATTTACACTGGTTTGTAGAAGAACTAATCGTCACCAACAAAAAAATAGATTACAAAATGGTGAGCCATAAAAAACTGGATGATAACAGCCACGCTATTTTAGTAAAAAATAATAGTAACGTTTTAGGACCTGTTTCAGTTTCTGGATTAAAAGATGGCAAATTGGTGGGGACGGTTTGGTATAATGGCTTTATTGGTAAACGTGTGTTTGAATTTCCACCAGCGGATGTGGATGAATTTAAAATAGATTACGAGGAATTTATGCCAGACCTCAAACGCAAAAATAATAACATCAGAACTCATGGTTTATTTAGAAAAACAGATCCTATCAAATTAGGTTTTATAGGAAAACTAGATAATCCAAATTACACTCAAATAAATTATTTACCCATTTTAGGTTACAATCACTACAACCAATTTATGTTGGGCTGTGCGTTTTATAATTATAGTTTTTTACAACGTAAAACAGAAATTACCATTGCACCCATTTACGCCTTTGGTAGTAAAACTCCTGTTGGTTATGCCGACATAACAAAATACATAACACAAAACAATAATGTGTTTCAACAAATAACATTGAATGCTAAAGCAAAATCATTTGCTTATGATTACATCAACACATCTGCATTTAACGAAAATAACAGCACAACTATTAATTCATTTAATCTTAACTATTATAAAATATCCGCTTCGATAGATTTTGAGCTTAAGAAAGGTTTTGCAAGAAGTAAAATCACCCAACACATTGGTTATACCAACACTAATTTATTTGTAGATAATGAAACTTATAAAATAGATAGAGTTGATTCTTCCAAATCAAGTATTAATCTTCAAAATAAAGCAACTATTATCAATAACTTTTATTACACGCTTCAAAATAACCGAGCCATTAATCCTTTTGATG
>SYEI01000419.1 GCA_005800865.1 Bacteroidota bacterium
TAGAGAATTACTAACGCTTTTTTATTTTGAAGATGTGAATATTACTTCACCACAAAGATTCCCATTTTTTCTAGGTCTTCTAGATAGATTCTTTTTCCATTATATAAAACAGTTACAAAAGCATCTGTTTGTCCTTTTAAAATAACTTTTTTATTGTGTTCAAATGCCTCGGCTAACGTTTTAAAATCTCCACCAATGGTAATACGGGTAATTCCATCATCTAATAATAAATTTTCAACTTTACCTAAACCATTTAAATGTTTGTAAGTGTAGTTTTTAGGGAATTTATAGGCAGCAATTTGCACTCTAAACATTAATCCTTCAGCACTAATAGTACCATACTTTGCACTGTAATCCATGATTTTTTGTTGCAAGATGGTATTTGGTTTAAAATTATCGTTTTTCACAACTGGTTCCTTAACTACTGGCTCTTTCACAGGCTTAACAGGAGCTACAACTGCAACTACCGTATCTTTAGCAGGCGCTACAACAGCGACTGGTTTTAATGTGTCTGCAAAATTAAAATTAATATCAAACAACTTTTCATCATAACCTTCTAAGGTAGTTGTATTAATATCCAAAGTTTTATAAGGATAATTTTTATACTTATATGTTAATTTAAACATACCACCAGATGGCAAAGACACTAAATAATTACCAGTTGAAGAACTACTTACATACTCCCCAAGTTTTTTATTGTTTTGATCAACAATTTCTACTAAAACAGACGCTGCTATAGGCATACCTTCTGCCATAATTTTACCTTTTACAATATAAATAGAAGGTTTTTTACCAACGTATCCAGGATAAACCGTATAAATATCTTTCAATCCTTCTCCCCCACTCTTACCTGACGCATAATAACCTCTATCTCCATTCGCCGATAACACATAATAAATGTCATCATCCGTGGTATTAATTGGATAGCCTAAATTAATTGGCTTACTAAACGTAGAATCTTTCCAGTTTAAACGAGACTGAAAAATATCATAACCTCCCATACTATTTTTACCTTTAGAACTATAAAATAACGTTATTCCATCAGGATGAATAAATGGCGCGTCGTCATCTAAAGCCGTGTTAATACTGTCTCCTAAATTAACAACATTACCCCAAGTACTATCCGGGAGCAACGTTGCACGATAAATATCTTTACCTCCAAAACCTCCGCCACGCTCACTACTAAAATATAAATATTTTCCATTAGCAGTCATTGAACAGCTTCCTTCCCATGAATATGAATTAACTTCGCCTCTTAGTTTTTGAGGAAAAGACCACTCACCGCTCAATGAATTACTCATGTAAATATCTCCATGATCATCGCCACTATCTCTATACACAAATAAATAAAAACCATCTGCACTTAAAGCAATTGCACCATCATGTGAATTGGTATTAACATTTTTAATAGGCGATGGCTTTGTCCACTGACCATCAATTTGAACAGCTTGAAAAACATCTTCAAAATAAGAACCATATTTATCCGCCTCTTTAAATTCATTTTGCAATCCACCAATACTTTCTGGACCTCTATATGTATAAATCATAATCGATTCATCAGCTGAAATTACAGGTACATACTCATCATTTTTCGAATTAATACCATTTCCAAAATTGGTAATCTTTGCACTTTTAGGATTAGCAAATAATTCTTTACCATTAATACAATATTGTTTTAATTGCTCTCCTTTCTTTTTATAATCTGGATCTAGTTTTTTCTTAACAAGGAATTTATCTAATAACGCAATAGCTTCGTCAAATTTGTAATTATAATGATTAGCCCTTGCAAAATCATATTCAATATTTTCTACTTTTTTGTTTTTCTCATAAACTTCGCCCAATAATTTTAAAGCTATTTCATGCTTATCACTTCTATATAAAGCACATTTTCCGTAACAATATTTCAAAAACTCTTCTTTAGGATGTGCATTATATAAATTCTCGAATAAAGGAAGTGCCAATAAATAATTGGCATCATCATACATCAACACAGCGCTTGCCATGGTGTCTTTTTCTGTTTTTCTCCACTTTTTAGTATTAGTAGTTTGAGAAAAAATATTTACACTCAAGGTAAGTAACAGGATAAGAAGACTGAAATTTTTAGATAGCATATACTTTATATAATAGTTGATTCTAATATACAATAAAATACACCTTCGTAATCAACAATTTTATAACAAAACAAGCTAGTTTAAGATATCTAAACTGCCCAAACCTTCTCTTAAAACCACAAGTTCATCTTGAGAACAATCAATAACGGTTGAAGCGTATAAATTCCCGAAGCCACCATCAATCACTAAATCAACTCGTTTTTCGTATTCCCGATGAATGACTTCTGGATCAGTAAAATAGTCCATAATATCATCTTCTGTATTATGCAAGCTTGTGGTAATAATGGGGTTTCCTAATTCCCTAATAATGGTATTGCAAATTGTATTATCCGGAACACGAATACCCACTGTTTTTTTATTTTGCTTTAAAAGCTTTGGCACATTGTTGTTTGCTTCTAAAATAAAAGTATATGGACCTGGTAATGCCTTTTTCATAATTCTAAATAATGAATTTGAAATAGGGCGTGCAAAATTTGACAGATGACTTAAATCGCTACAAACAAATGAAAAATTAGCTTTTTCGGGTTTAATGTTTTTTAAACGACATAATTTTTCAATGGCTTTTGGTCTCGTTATATCACAGCCAATAGAATAAACCGTATCGGTTGGATAAATAATAACACCATCATTTTTCAAACAATCAACTATAAATTGAATATCTTTTGGATGAGGATTATCATAATTTAAGCGAAGAAGCATAATGCAAAGATACTGAATTATTTCCCTATTACCTCTTCTAATGGCTTTCCAGTTGTGCCATTAGGAAAGGACATGTGCAGCATCATTGAAATAGTTGGAGCAATGTCAACAATATTTACTTTTTTTACAGTGCTTCCTTTGGGGATTCCTGAACCAAAAAACAATAAAGGCACATGTGTATCATAACTATAAGACGCTCCATGTGTTGTTCCTTTGTTATGATATTCCATCCAAGCTGGATTGTATGAGAAGGCGACATTACCACTTCTTACATGATTGTAGCCTTTTTGAATTAAATGTTTAAATGTTCCTTCAGTAAAATCATTATTCCTTAATACCTCCGAAGTATAAGCCTCAGCTACACCTTTAACCGTTAACAAGTAATTTACTAATACATGTTCAACAACTAATTTATTTAATTTCATTGCCATGATCTTTGCTTCGTTTAAAAACACTTGCTGGTTTATAACCGATAACACCAAACTATCTCCAAACTGATTCATGCAATGTGTTTTAATGTTTTTAGTCAATTCATCTTCGCTAATATAACCACCTGGAATTTTCACGTCCATTAAATGAGCAGGCACATCACAAGCACCATGATCAGCAGTTAAAAACAAGACGTAATTATCTTTACCAACTGTAGCATTTAATGTACTAATCAATTCTTCTAAATCTTTATCTAAACGCAAATACACGTCTTCTACTTCTACACTTCTTGGTCCATAAGAATGACCCACATAATCAGTTGATGAAAAACTAATACATAGCATATCAGTTTGTTTACCTTTTCCTAATTGTTCGGCTTTTAAACACGCTAAAGCTAAATCCTTAGTAATTGTATTGCCATAAGGTGTTGCTTTTATGATTTCAAAATTATTTTTATCTAATTGAACTTTATAATCGTAAGGAAAAATGGCCGTATCTTTTTTATTCGGTGCCGCTTCGTAATTATTTTTATCA
>SYEI01000420.1 GCA_005800865.1 Bacteroidota bacterium
ATAAAGGTTGTAAAAGCTACGGGAATTTCCTCGGGCAAAATACTCATAGCCAAAGTCAAAGCCTTTAATAAACTATCTAAAACTAAACGCGATTGAACATAATTTATGCCCCATACGATTATGAAAACAATCGCTCCAACGATAGCCATCTTTTTTACAAAATCCCCAATCTGTAATTCTAAGGGTGTTTTTTCTTCTTCAATATCTTCTAAACTCTTACCAATCTTTCCTAATCTCGTTTCATTGCCAATAGCTGTAATAGTTGCTACTGCCAAGCCACTTGATACTGTTGTTCCTTGAAACACGACCTTATCTTCTTTTGTTTGATCTTTATAAACAACCAAAGACTCACCCGTTAATATAGATTCATTCACCGAAAAATCTGCTGCATAAGTTATCATACCATCTGCCGAAATCATCTTCCCCTCCTCTATCATTAAACTATCACCTATGACTAATTCTTCGCTTGGTATCTCAATTACTTCCCCATTTCTAATCACCTTACAATTAGGTTGAATAAAGTTTTTAAGTTTCTCTAATGCGTTTTTACTTCGCGATACTTGATATAAAGAAATAATAGATTGAAAAATAATGGCAGACACTAAAAAAATACCGTCCCCTATTTTGCCACTTATAAAATAAATACACGAAGCCACCAACAACAAAATAATCATGGGTTCGGTAGCTAAACTTTTAATAGCGGTGATAAATACATTTCCCTTTTTATAGTCCGCTTTATTTTGTCCGTACTTTTCTCTTGCCTCTTTTACTTGCTCAGAAGTTAAACCTATTATGTTAAAATTATTGGAAGACATCTAATTATTTTAGTAGCATTTATAAATGTTTAAATTAAGCAATCTTTAAACAAAACGTATGGATCTTTATCATGAAAATTCATGTTTTATAATAGATCCATAATAAAAAAGGATAAATATTAAGCTAAAACCTTACATTTACGCGTGCTTAAAAACGTTAGTAAACATCACTTTTTATTACACTTTATTGTGTTTATTTGGGGCTGGTCGCCCATACTTGGTAAAGGTATAAGTGCTGATGCGCTACAATTAGTTTGGTTCAGAATTGCCATTACTATTTTTTTAATGGCCTTTTACCTCATTTACATCAAAGCCAATATATTAGTTTCCTTTAAAAAGTTATGGCAACTCACTGCCATTGGATTAATCATTTGTGTTCATTGGCTATGTTTTTATGGCGCTATTAAAGTTTCCAATGTATCAGTAACCATGGCTGCTTTTAGTACAGGCACATTATTTACAGCTATAACAGAACCTTTAATTTACAAACGAAAATTTATTTGGTACGAATTAGTTATTGGTTTAATTATCATTTTTGCTATTGGACTTATTTTTTCGGTAGAAGTAGAATATGGAATGGGAATTTTATTAGGAATTTTAGCGGCTTTTACGGCTTCCGTATTTAGTGTATTGAATGGCGTTTTAATTCAAGATGAAAAACAACCCATTTCCTCTCCCGTGTTATCATTTATAGAGTTAACGATGGCTTTGGTTGGGTTAAGTATTTTCCTATTATTTAACGGAAGTTTCTCCACCGAGTTTTTTGCCATTAACAATCAAGATATTTTATTGATTACCATTTTAGCAGGCGTTTGTACAGTTTATCCATTTATTGCCTCCGTTAATTTAATGAAGCATCTTTCACCATATACGATTAACCTTACTGTAAATTTAGAAGGAGTATATGGGATTATCCTTGCTGGGATTTTATTTCATGAAAACAAGGATTTGTCTGTTACCTTTTATGTAGGTTTTGGGATTATCCTTGCAGTGATATTTTTAAATGCTTTACTTAAACAAAAGTTTAACAAAGGATAATCAAATTCAAACATAAAAACCTTACTTTAGCGCAGCTAAAAATTAAGACATGCAATTTGAGTTAAACTCAGAGTACCTCGACCAGTTAAAAACAGCCATCGTTGAGCAAAACGATGCGTTTTTAAAAGCACAACTCAGCGAGTTGTATGCGGTTGATATTGCCTTAATTTTAAACCAATTAGATTTAGAAGATTCCATTTATTTATACGACCAAATTGATGAAGAATTATCATCTGACGTGTTATTGGAAATGGAAGAGGAAAAGCGTGAAGCTTTATTAGCTACCTTTTCTACTAAAGAAATTGCCGAGCAATTAGATAACATGGATTCGGATGATGCGGCTGACGTTATCAACGAATTACCTGAAGATATTCAGGATGAAGTATTATCTCATATTGAAGATATTGAACAAGCCAGCGACATTGCTGATTTGATGAGCTTTGAAGAAGGTACTGCAGGTTCATTAATGGCAAAGGAGTTAGTGAGCGTATATGCTCACGAAACGGTAAGTGCTTGTATTGATGAAATTAGAAAACAAACCGAAAATGTAGACGTGCTTTATGCGGTTTATGTTGTAGATGATAACGAGAAGTTGATTGGGATGTTATCTTTAAAAAAATTAATTGTCTCTCATCCATTAGCTAGAATTGAAGAAATATATGATGGCGATGTCATTTCGGTGAAGACATCCGAATCGAGTGAAGAAGTAGCAGAGTTAATTAGAAAATATGACTTAGTTGTATTACCAGTTGTTGATCAATTAGGAAGATTAGTTGGTAGAATTACCATCGATGACGTGGTGGATGTTATGCGCGAAGAAGCTGAAAAAGACATTCAGTTAATGAGTGGTATTACCGACGACGTTGATAGTAATGATAGTTTATGGCGTTTATCAAGAGCCCGTATTCCTTGGTTACTAGTTGGTATGTGTGGTGGAATTGTAGGGTCTAGAATTATTGGCGGCTATGAAGATCAAATTCAAATTCGTCCTGAGATGGCATTTTTTATACCGTTAATTGGTGCAACCGGTGGTAATGTGGGTGTACAATCATCTGCTATTATTGTGCAAGGATTAGCAAATAATACTTTAATCGTAGATAAAATTGCGCCTAAATTATTTAAAGAACTTGGAGTTGGTTTAATTAACGGATTAATTTGTTCGGGATTAATTTTAGGATATAATTTATTAATCAGCGAATCGTGGGCATTAGCAGCGACTGTAAGTGTAGCTTTATTTACCGTGATTTTATGCGCTTCATTTTTAGGAACCTTTGTGCCCTTGATGATGAATCGTTTTAAGGTAAATCCAGCCTTAGCAACTGGACCATTTGTAACAACCTTAAACGACATCATTGGTATTTCTATTTACTTTTTAGTAGGTCGTATCTTGTATAGCTTTTTGTAAATGCAAACCATTCAACAATTACGTTCAGGCGAATTAAAAGGAAGTAAAACCTTAAAGTTATCTTGTGAGTTAACAGAGTTCCCAAAAGAAATTTTTGAATTAAAAGATACTTTAGAAATTTTAGATTTATCTTTTAATCAATTATCTGAACTTCCCGAAAATTTTTCTGATTTCAAAAAATTAAAGATTGCTTTTTTCTCAGATAATAATTTCACAGTCTTTCCTGAAGTTTTAGCTAAATGCCCTAGTTTAACGATGATTGGTTTTAAATCCAATAAAATTAACCACATTCCCGAAAATGCTTTCCCTGTTGATTTGCAATGGCTTATCTTAACAAATAATTGCATTACAGAAATTCCAAAAAGTATTGGCAAAGCTCATAAATTACAAAAAATAGCTTTTGCAGGAAATCAAATAAAAGCGTTACCAATTGAAATGGCTAATTGCAAGAACTTAGAATTATTGCGCATTGCAGCCAATCAATTAACTGAGTTTCCTCAATGGCTATTATTGCTTCCTCGTTTATCGTGGTTGGCTTATGCGGGAAATCCTTTCAGTAAAACAGAGTATCTTAAAGATGAGTTACCATTAATTGAATGGAAGGATTTATCGCTTAAAGAAATTTTGGGACAAGGCGCTTCTGGTGTTATTTCAAAAGCAACATGGCAGACTTCATTAACACAAAAAGAAATTGCCGTTAAAGTATTTAAAGGAGAAGTAACCAGTGATGGATTTCCTGAAGAAGAAATGAATGCTTGTATAGCAGCTGGAAATCACAATCACTTAGTAACCGTTATTGGTAAACTAAAAAATCATCCTGAACAAAAAATGGGATTGGTTTTAGAATTAATTCCTCCTTCATTCAAAAATCTTGCTGGTCCACCAAGCTTTGATACTTGTACACGAGATACCTTTAAAGAAGGGACTCAATTTTCGAGTGAAACCATTTTAAAAATTTCTCAATCCATTGCAGATGCGTCAAAGCATTTGCATTCAAAAGGAATTATGCATGGTGATTTGTATGCTCACAATACGTTATTTGATGATAAGGCTAATACTATTTTCGGAGATTTTGGTGCCGCAACACTATATGATTTGAATGATAAAAATGCTGCCTATTTGGAAAAGCTCGACGTAAGAGCTTTTGGTTGTTTAATGGAGGATTTGTTAAATTGCCCTGCTAAAGATAATGATTCTGTCATTTTAAGAAACCTATTAACTGAATTAAAAGACAAGTGTATGCATGAAGAAATATTATCACGTCCGAATTTTTCAGATATTATAAATTACCTGAATACTTTTTGTTAAAACATTTAACTTAATAGTTATATAACACTTTTCTTAATCAAAGTCATTATATTTATTAGATGAAAAACTTTTATCTATTATTTTCGGTTATATTATTACATGCTTTTTTTATTAATTCAGTAAAAGCTCAAAGCTCCTTGGATATTCAAGGACACAGAGGCTGCAGAGGTTTGTGCCCCGAAAATACTATTCCTGGTTTTATCAAAGCAATAGATTTAGGTGCCACTACTTTAGAAATGGATGTAGTTATTACAAAAGATAATCAAGTTGTATTATCTCATGATCCCTTTTTAAATCATGAAATTTGCGAAGGTCCTCATAAAGAAATCATTACAGAAAAAAACGAAAAAGAGTTCAATATTTATAGAATGAGCTACAACGAA
>SYEI01000421.1 GCA_005800865.1 Bacteroidota bacterium
AATCAATCAACGTATTTTCGTTAGAAGATGGATTAGGAAATAATTTCACTTGCATAGAATGAGTGATTTGCTTATCAATATTTGTAACAACACCAACTCCTTTTAAAATAATAGCCGTAGTAGACAAGGCTGGTAAATTAACAGTAAATGTATTAGCGGTTACTTGAACTGTGCCCGACGATAAGGCATTATTAGTATGCGAGATAAAAGTTTCGGTTGAAGGCAATGCATTTAATTGTTTGAACGTATAAATACCATTCGGAATATTAAAATTACTCACAGTCATACTCACAGTTTTTGAGGCAGTTAATGCTCTATTTACTAATACCGTTGTTACAGAATCATTTGTCGCATTGATAGAAGAATAAGCTGACACATTTAACTCTTGACTAGACAATGATTTTATACGTGTCGTTTTTGCATAGCGACTAAACAAGTGCATGGTTTCCCACTGCCCAATATTCCAGTACCATGGCGCAAAAAATGAGACACCAGTATCTGCAAATGTGCCACGAACAGAAGCGTAACTTACCGAACTTATATTAGCGTTGACATGCGTAAATCCATATTCTGAAACAGCAGTTCCTACACCATGATTTGGTCCCATGTATTGATTTAACCAACGATTGCAACGCTCTAATACAAATTCTTGAGTAATAGAATTGTCCCAGCCTGATGCAGCAATAGTTTTAACGCCATTGGCTCCAGGATAGCTGTAAGTGGTATCAAAATACAAACGATGTAATTGAACTACATCAGCACTATTCGATTCGTTTGGATAACTATGTATATCAATTACATCTAACAACCTAATACCTGTTGCTGTTTGCTCCTCAGAAATACGTTTAATGAAAAATTCTAACCAAGTGTAACTTAGTCCATTCATAGCGGTGATTTTGGTATTATTCCATGCATACCATTGCCATTCGCTAGCAGGTACTGGTCCGCATAATTTAATATTAGGAAACTTAGCGCGCGCTTTTTTAGCCACTGAAAAATATAATTGCATAAAAGCTTCGGCAGTAGGTTGCGTTAGAATGATATCATCATGCGTTCCATACCAAATATCTGGTTCATTATCCATACTCCAATATTGAATCTTATTGTTGTTTAACCCTAGGCCTCCAGCACCAAACCAATGATCTAATATATTAACAGTAGAATCTGCTGTCCAGTTTTGTAAATATAAATTCGGATTACCATTAGTAGTTGCGTTACTTCCTCCTGCTCCATTTGGAACGCCACCTCCCGCTAAATTTTGTTGTACTCCACTCCACCAATTAGAACTATTATAAGCCCAATCATTGAAATTATTGGAAGTATTTGAAGCCGCTTTTCCAATTAACTGAAAGCCCCACATCCCTTGCGCATTAGGCAAACTATCACCTAACTTTTGGGCAGCGTAATCCCAATTGTGAGTGTATACATTATTGTACCAATCTGGATGACAAGTAATTTTTTTACGCCAATTATATTTACTCCCATTATTCCCACCATTCTCTCGCGAAAAACGCAAACCAACATCTCTTAAGAATTTCCATTGAGCCGCTGTCGTAGGCGATGAAGGATTATCTGACACATTATTATTTTTCCCGTAAATAAAAGGAGATATTGTTTTTCTTCCAGCATTAGCATCTACAGTAATATTTACTGTTTGCCCTAAAGACATTTGATAAAAAAATGCAATTATGAATATCAAGTAAATTTTTCTCATGGTAATTTGATTAGTTAGTCTAAGTTATGAATTTCTTCTTGTAGATTTTATGTAATACTAAAAATAGATTAACTTTACTCTCATTGATAATCTTTGAATCCATTTAGTCGCATATTATTTGTCTTGATGTTTGTTTTATTAAACAACCATTTAAAATCTCAAACCATTAAATTAGACACTATGTTATTGAAAGGTAGTTTCTTTGGAAAAGATATATATGTGCAAAATCCACAAATCATCGTTGGAAAAGATACTATTTATACGGCTCAACAAGTATTAGTAAATGACAGTTTGGTATTAAACTACATGCAATTACAAAAAAATGCATTTGCTATTCCTTTAACTAAACTGCATTTAAAAGAAGGTACTCCTATTACTATTAAAATTATACAATCTCAATTTGGACGTGCTAGAATCCTGTACCCTACAATGCATCAATAAAATCTACGATGAAACGTCCAAAACTATCAAACGATAAAAAAGCAAAGCTTCTCGAAAACCTCGATAAGAATTTGGCTTTAAAAGCAGAAGAAAAAAAGCAGTTCAATAAAATATTTAGAAAAAGTCCCTTGTTTATTTCTTCATGGATTATTCGATTAGTATTTCTTATTTTCTTTATTACCGCAATTAGCTTACAGCATAAAACCTCAAGCATTAATGAAGAAGTTTTATTAGAACGTCAAATTAAACGAGACTCTTCTTTTCAAACACAAACGCAAGTTATTTCAACTATCTATTTAACAACTAAACAAGGGAGTTATACGGGTGATATTTCCAATGTAAGTATTCCTGGATTTGATGTGGGCGACACTATGCTAATACAAAAAAACATATTTGGTAAACCTACATTTTTTACTAGAAAACAATGGCCATATAAATATGAACTCAGCTACGGA
>SYEI01000422.1 GCA_005800865.1 Bacteroidota bacterium
TTAAGTTTGCTTCAACGATGTCTTTACTTAACACCATCATATTTTTAAAGGCCAATGGCGTTGATTTTCCGTGAGCAATCATCACGTTTGAATTGATTCCTAAAATAGGAGTGCCGCCGTATAATTCGTAATTGAATTTATCAAAATACTCATCGCTACGGTTACGTTTTTTGATCATCGAGTAAAATGCCTCGGCTGTTTTTAATAATACATTTCCTGTAAAGCCTTCACAAACAATCACGTCTGCTTTATCTTCAAATACTTCTAAGCCTTCTACGTTGCCAACAAAATTAAAGTCTTTAGTGTCTTTCATTAAGGCATGTGCTGCTTGCGCTACTAAGTTCCCTTTTTCGGGTTCTTCGCCAATGTTTAATAATCCCACTTTAGGATTATCCATTTTATAAACTTCTTTAGCAAATGTAGAACCTAAAATAGCAAACTGATATAATACATCAGGCTTGCAATCGGCATTGGTACCCACGTCTAAAATAATTCCAAAGCCACCACTTAATTTTGGTAAAATGGAAGTAATACACGGGCGAATAACACCAGGCACGGCTTTTACGCTAAACATAGCTCCAACTAGCATAGCGCCAGTATTACCAGCACTTGCAAAACATTGAATCTCGTTTTCTTTTAATAATTTATAACCAACAGCAATGCTGCTTTGTGGTTTTTGCGCCAAAGCTTTCGTTGGATGTTCACCCATTTCAATCACATCGGGAGCGTGCACAAACTCAAACTTATCTTCTGAAACGCCTTTTTCTTTTAAATGCTGTTTTGCTTTTTCGCTATCGCCAATCAATACCATTTTTACATCAGCTGGTAATGAATCAAGTGCCATTATAGCACCATCCATGCAATTTGCTGGGGCAAAATCTCCCCCCATAATGTCTAATCCAATTTTCATATTCTGTATGTTGTTTTAGGCTCAGTATTTCATTTCAAACGAGCCAAAATCAAGCGACTAAGCAACTAATTTATGTGTTAATATGCAATAATTAGGTTGCAAAGTTATTAACCTTGATTAGATAATTGTGTTTAAACTTTCTGTACAATGTGATGTTGTATCTAATATGTTGATAATGTGAATGATAAAACTAATATGAAAATGATTTTTGTAAAATATTGATTGTACTTTTGAGCCATGAAATAGTCATGTTGCTTTGAGTGCAAACACGAGTGAAGATAACATGGCTATACCATATGGCAAGTAAAAATAATAAATATCTGCATATGACAATTGAAGAAATAGAAAACGAAATCATTGAAGAGTTTGAATTGTTTGGCGATGATTGGGAAGGAAAATACGAGCATTTAATTGAACTAGGAAAGTCGCTACCAAAGATAAAAGAAGAATTAAAAACGGAAGATCGCATTATTAAAGGCTGTCAAAGTAAGGTTTGGTTGCATTCTGAAAAGCAAGGCGATGAAATTGTTTACACAGCCGATAGCGATGCTATTATTACAAAAGGCATGGTAGCTTTAATGATACGCGTTTTGTCGCATCAAAAACCACAAACTATTTTATCAGCTAATTTAGATTTTATTAATAAAATTGGATTAACAGAACATTTATCTCCTACGCGCGCTAATGGTTTAGTGAGCATGATTAAACAAATGAAATTAGATGCGATGGCATTAAGCTAACTGTATGAACAAAAAAGCCATCTCTTGGATTATTTTAATTGCACTGTCATTAGTTTGGGGTAGCTCTTTTATGTTGATGAAGCAAGGTTTAAAAGCCTTTAGCAGTGATGAAGTAGCAGGTTTAAGGATTACCATTGCATCGGCTTTTATGTTGCCATTTTTAATCAAACATTATAAAATAGATTTAAAAACAAATTTAAAAGGCTTGCTGTTGATGGGTGTTTTTGGAAATTTAATTCCAGCCTTTTTATTTACTAAAGCCGAAACACAAATCAGTAGTAGCTTAACAGGTATGTTAAACGCCCTAACGCCTATGTTTACCATTATGATTGGTATGATTGCCTTTAATCATAAAATTACTAAGCCTCAAATTATTGGCGTTTTAGTGGGTTTTGTAGGTGCCATTGCTTTGGTAGTTTTAGGCGATAATAAAGAGAACGATCAAACTAAAAATATCATGTATAGTTTATTGGTGGCAGCAGCTACTTTGTGTTATGCTATCAGCGTGAATGGTATTAAAGCGTATTTGGGTCATGTGAATTCGTTAACGGCTACTGTTTGGTCTTTTACTATTATTGGTCCAATGGCGGCTATTTATTTATTTGGGTTTACCGATGTGGTAGCGCATGCCACACATCATCCCGAGGCTTTACGTTCTTTAGGTTTTATTAGTATTTTGGCTATAGTTGGTTCTGCTCTTTCGGTAGTAGTTTATAATACGTTGATTAAGTTATCGGGAACTGTGTTTGCAGCTAGTTGCACCTATTTAATTCCTATAGTGGCCATTGGTTGGGGTTTGTTTGATGATGAGGTGATTAATTTGTTTCAAGTATTGGCAGTAATTGTGATTATTGCAGGGATTTGGATGATTAATTCGGTAAATAAGCCTACTGAGGAGATAATTGATAAATAATTGACATTCAGCTATTTAGATAATATTGTAAATTTTAAGTGTGTTAAATCCCTCAAATTTACTGCTATTTAGCTTAAAAATTGCTCAAAATCTTTGGCAGATACAAAAAACCACCTATCTTTGCCATCCTTAAAAAAATTATTAACAATTAAAATTTAACACTCATGTATGCAATTGTAGAAATAGCAGGGCAACAATTTAAAGTGGAACGAGGCAATAAAGTTTACGTTCACCGCCTAGATGCTAATGAGGGTGCTAAAGTAGAGTTTGACAAAGTTTTCTTATTAGATAACGGCGGAAAAATCTCTGTTGGAGCCCCAACTGTTGATGGCGCAAAAGTTGTAGCCACAGTAATCGAACACTTAAAAGGCGATAAAGTTATCGTATTTAAGAAATTACGTCGTAAAGGATACCAAAAATGGAATAACCACCGTCAGCATTTGACTCAGTTATTAATTCAAGGTGTACTTGCTAAAGGTGATACTTTAAAAGACGAATTAAAAGCTGAAAAATCAGTTCGCGAGTTCTTAGCTCCAAGCCACAGAAAGCCTGTAGTTAGAGAAGAAGTTGTGGTTGAGAAA
>SYEI01000423.1 GCA_005800865.1 Bacteroidota bacterium
AATTTTTAACCGCAGAGAATGCAAAGTTTATTCGCAAATTGCGCAGAGATCATAATCTTAAATATATTATTTTAATTTTTCTATTGCTTCTTTCATTCTTTTTAAGGCTTCGGTCAATTTATCTTCTGATGTTGCGTATGAAAAACGAATGTATTTATCGTCGCCAAATGCTGCACCTGGAACTAAAGCTACGTGAGCTACATCCAACAAAAACATAGATAAATCAGTTGCATTATTAATGGTGTATTCATTATACTTTTTTCCAAATAATGCAGATACTTCAGGATATACATAAAATGCACCATCCGGAACATTGGTTTTAAATCCTGGAATATCTTTCATTAATTCTAACACCAAATTCCTACGCTTTAAAAAAGCATCACGCATATAATGTGTACTTTCTGATGGCAATTCCATCGCTGCATGCATCGCTTTTTGAGTAATGCTGCAAGTACCAGAGGTAAACTGACCTTGCATTTTATCGCAAGCTTGTGCAATCCATTTTGGAGCGGCCATAATTCCACCTCTCCAACCTGTCATGGCAAATCCTTTTGATACACCGTTGATGGTAATCACTCTATCTTTAATATCTGGAAACTGAGCCATACTTTCGTGACCACCAACAAAATTAATATGTTCGTAAATCTCATCGCTCATGATGTATAATTCATCGTATTGTTTTACCACATCTGCAATCGCTCTTAGCTCTTGCTTACTATATACTGAACCAGTAGGATTACAAGGTGTACTAAACATCATCATACGTGTTTTTGGTGTGATGTGAGCTTTTAATTCTTCAGCTGTAATTTTAAAATCGTTCTCAATAGTTGTATCAATAATAATTGGCACACCACCTGCTAATTTTAAAATCTCTAAATAACTTACCCAAAAAGGTGCGGGAATAATCACTTCATCTCCTGGATTAATTAAACATAATACAGCATTTGCTATACTTTGCTTAGCACCAGACGACACCACAATGTCATCAGCGGTATAATCTAACCCATTATCTCTCTTAAACTTATGAGCAATTGCTTGTCGCAACTCAACATAACCGCTTACGTGTGTATAGTAAGTAAAGTCTTCGTTAATAGCTTTAATGGCAGCTTGCTTAATAACATCGGGAGTTTTAAAGTCGGGCTCGCCCAAACTCAAACTAATAATATCAATACCTTGCGCCTTTAGTTCGCGGCTTTTACGAGCCATCGCAATTGTTTGTGATTCTGAAATAAGATTTACTTTATCTGATAAATGTGCCATATGGTACGTTTTAAAATGCGTAACAAATCTAATAAATACTATAACAATTCAAACTTATTTTCGATTAAATTATCACTTGAAATGTTATAAACATTGCTTGCCAAAAAACTATAAAATACTTACTTTCAGAAGGTATAATCGTTACATTTAGTAATTGAAATCATACATTGTGTAATCATCAAATAAACGCGTTGAATATGAACTATTGGCTTATAAAATCAGAACCCTTTAAATATAGCTGGGACCAATTTAAAAAAGATAAACTCACTACCTGGGATGGTGTGCGAAACTACGCTGCTCGCAACAACTTAAGAGCCATGAAAAAAGGTGACTTAGCCTTATTTTACCATAGCAATGAAGGCTTGTGCATTGTGGGAATTGCTAAGGTTGTAAAAGAAGCTTTTCAAGATCCAACCACTAAAGAAGAAGCATGGGTAGCCGTTGAATTTGCACCATTTAAAGCATTAAAAACACCTGTAACCTTAGCTCAAATTAAAGAAGACGAATACTTAAAAGAAATGCAATTAGTTAAATTACAGCGTTTATCAGTTGGCATTGTAAAACCTGAAGAATTTGATAGGGTTTGTATGCTAGGTGGATTATAGATCTAACCGCGTAATACGCAAAGTCTTCTCGCAAAGAAAAAAATTATACGTAAATCAAATACAAGAATCATGAAATATCTATTATCCATTTTAACCCTATTCATCTGTTTAACCATCACCGCTCAAAAAGGACCGTTTCCTAAATTAGAAGGACATACCTTGGAGGGAACAGCAATTACGGTTCCAATAGCAGGCACTAAAAAATTTACAATTGTAGGTATTTGTTATAAACGCTCTGCGGAAGAAGATTTAAAAACATGGATTCAACCGATGTACGACATTTTTGTAGCTAAACCAAAAGGCACAGATTATTTTGATGTTGCCAGTTATTTTGATGTAAACTATTATTTTATTCCATTAATAAGTGGATTTAAAAAAGCCGCAGCAGATTTTAAAGCAGCAACACAAAAGGATTTATGGGGTAATGTAATTGATTGCGATACCGACATCAAATTATTAAAAGAACAACTAAAACCTGGTGATGATGGTGTTCCTTATTTTTATGTGATAGACCTTAATGGTAAAATAGTAGAAGTAGTTTCTGGAAAATATACAGAAGGTAAAATGGATAAGATACAAGAAGCGATTGATTAAGCGTCCATCTTCTTTTTAAACTTGTAGCAAAAACCTACATTCAACATATTGATTCGGTAACCAACTCCGCCTTCTAAATAAAATCCGACATTTTTAAAAGCGTAATATTTAATGGTTATTGTTATGCCTAAAGCTGGCATTAACTCATTATTACTTTCAGGAGACTTTATTTCAACCCCATCTACTTTATAAGAATGGTAATGTTTCAAATTAATTCCTGCTATATAACCACTACATACATCTAATTTTTTTCGCACAAAAAAAGAAGCATGATGGGTAAACTTAATGACAAGTGTTGAATTAGAAAATAATCGCTCGGTTTTAATTCCATCAAGCACCGTTTCTTTAACACCAACCCAACTTGTAAAATAAGGCCCTAAACCCAAATACGCATTACTAGCACGAGGATAAATGCAAAAATCGGCACCAATAACAAAGGCTGGCGACTTAGAATACTCTTGAACCTTATATCCAATTCTATTTAAATCTAAATGACGTTTAAATGCTCCTGAGCCAATGTAATATGAGGAATAGCCTTTTCCAAAAGATTGCTCGTTAGTTTGAGTCGATGCAAATTTTGCGTAAAATAAAAACACACAAAGTAAACATTTACAAAAATTAAGCATACTACAATTATACAAATTTTATTATAGATAAATAAATTGGCATACCTAAGGTAATATTAATTGGAAAAGTAATAGCTAAAGCCATCGGTATGTAAAGTCCAGGGTTAGATTTTGGTGCAGCTAATTTCATAGCAGCAGGCACCGCGATATAAGAAGCACTTGAAGCCAAAACCGCAAACATAAATCTATTTCCTATATCATCAGTAACTATTTGACTCAACATCGCAATTAAACACCCGTTAAACAGTGGGATTATGATGGCAAAGAAAAATGGGAACCATCCGTTAGCTAAAAATGATGATAATTTTCTTCCACTTACAATTCCCATATCCAACAAAAATATAGCTAAAAACCCTTTAAAAATATCATTTGTAAAAGGTTTAATTCCTTCTGCTTGTTTTGCATTTGCTAGTAAGCCAATTATTAAACTTCCCAAAATCAACAAAACACTTCCATTAGTAAATGAATGCTTAACAACTTCTAATTTATTAACTGTATCATTTTTTTCTTTATTGTAGATGGATATTAAAATTAAACCGGCAATAATAGCTGGCGACTCCATCAAAGCCATAATAGCAACCATATGACCGTGTAATTGAAGCTTTTCAGAATCTAAATATGATACCGCAGTTACAAATGTTACAGCACTTACCGAACCATATGCAGCAGCAATTGCACCAGCATCAAAAATATTTAGTTTTCTTTTTAAAATAAAAAACGTATAAACAGGTATTAATAAAGAAACACCTATACCAAACAACATCGACCATGCAATTTCTGCCGAAAAAGTTTCGTGTGATAGTTCCTGACCACCTTTAAATCCAATCGAAAACAATAAATATAAAGAAATAAATTTCGACGAGTTAGCAGGGATTTCTAAATCACTTTTTAATTTAACAGCAAGAATTCCAAGAATAAAAAATAAAAATGCGGGACTAGTTAAGTTTGATAATAGTAAGTCAAGATTCATATGTTTGGTATAATAAGTTTAATGTGAAAATTTCTCTAATATATTTTAATAATTATCTTTCTTTTTCGAATAACAATCTCTTTCCTAATTGAGTTTCATTAAACACACCTCTATCATAAGCTAAATGACCATTTACATATGTTTGAATGACCTTACTAGAAAAAATTTG
>SYEI01000424.1 GCA_005800865.1 Bacteroidota bacterium
ATGACGCCAAACGAACATGGTGCCTTTTGTGGTAAATGTATAAAATCTGTAGTTGATTTCAGTAGTAAATCTCTAGACGAGATCAAAGCGTTTTTTGCAGGTAAACAAGATGAAAAAGTTTGTGGCCGTTTTGAGAAAACACAATTAACGTCTTTGAGCTTTGATGCTTTTTATAACGAGTTTAAAGGATTTAATTTTACTAAACGTTTTGCAGTTATTTTATATTTTACTTTTGGTATGTGGCTCTTTAATGCATCATCTGTATCAGCACAAACTACTATTCACGAAAAGGGCGATGTTGAAGTTATAAATCCAATTATGGGAGGTGTAAGAGCCATGCCTCCAAAACAAGATACGGCAAAACCCTTTGTAAAGCCTCATGTAAAACCAACAGTTAAAGGAAAAGTAAAATGTGTAGAGTCAAAACCTGAAATACATCAAAAAATGGGAGAAGTAATGGTTGTTCCAGAAAAGAAGAAAACGCAAAGGACTAAGAACACTAAACCCGAAAAGTAAAAAAATAAAAAAGCCGCTAATATAGGATTAGCGGCTTTTTTTATATAGATGTGTTTTTTAATCTAAACGTAAACTTGTTCCTCCAATAATAACGCCATCACAAGATACTTCGATAATGTAATTACCTGGCACTAAAGGCTCTTTACCTTCACAATATGTAACGCCGCTGATTTCTACATTAGCATAATTCAAGGCTTGTTTGCCTGCAAAGTAGCCGCTTGATTTATCAAAAGTAAAGCGGTAATTGTCATCGTAATTTTTTGCCATCTCTTTTCCATCAGGTGTTACAATTCTTACAAACACTGTTTTTTCGCCAGCTCTTGCAATTTTGTTTTCGCCTAAAGTAAAAGACACTTTAATTTTTTGAACGCGAGATGCTTTAGTAGTTTCAGTTTCTTTTTTACCGCCACTTTTAAACTTAACACCTTTAGCCATTACATTAGAACAAGATAAAATAGAGCCTTTTTGAATAGTGGCACTTAATACTTCTTTCTCTTTACTTAAAGTGGTTGTTTTACCTTTTTCGCTATCTAGTTCTTTTAATACATTATCTTTTTCTACAATCAAGGTTTTATTTAAAGTGCCTAAAGAGTCAATTGTTCTTACATAACCTCTCATAATTTGACGAAGCGTTTCTGATTCTTTTCTTAATTTAGAAATGATATAGGCATCGCCTTTGTGTTTTTCAGCATCCACTAATAATTGAGCAATCTCTGCTTTCTTTGCTTCAATTTCTGCTTGTAAGGTTTTATCGTTTGTTTGAAGGTTATCAAAGTCTTTTTGTAATTGTAATAAATCTGATTTTACATTATCGCGTTCAACAATCACTTGCTCCTTCACAACAATTTCATTAGCAGCTTTATTTTTTTCTTGCCAGTACATCCAAAAGGTAACTCCGTTAGTAATTGCTAATAGAGCAATTAATATCCAAAGTAATCCTGATTTTTTACGATTTTCGTTCTGAGCGTTTTCTTCCATAATACAAATAGTTAATTCCCTCAAAATTAGTATAAAAACATAAGCGCTTAGCGAAAGTTTTTCACTAAGCATTCTTAATTAGTTTATTTTAACGCTTAAATAATTTGTATAAAAAGATGCGCGGTTATGATTATTGAATTCGAACACCAATAATTGTTACGTCATCAATCTGTTCGAGTGCACCTACCCAATTAGTAAATGTTTTAAGAAGGATGTCTTTTTGTTGCTGCATAGGCAAATGAGAGTTTGTGGCTAGTAATTCTCGAAGGTTTTTACTCATAAACTTTTTGCCTTTTTCTCCACCAAACTGGTCAGGAAAACCATCTGTTAAAGTATACACCACATCGCCGCTTTGCAACAATAGTTCCTGTTGGGTAAATGGAACATCTTGCTTGTCATGTTTTCCAACGGGCATTTTTTCGGGTTTAACTTCAATAAGCTCAGTTTCCGTATTTTCATTTCTTCTAACAATCCAAACTGGGTTATTGGCTGCAGCAATGCTGAGTTTGCGATTTAAAAAATCAAAAACAATGAGACTCGCATCCATACCATCTTTTCCGCCCTCAGCACTCCCATCTTTTTTTAAGCGTTCAATAATATTTTGACGAGTATAATTTAATATGTCAGCAGGTTCATGATGATACTCAATCGCTTTTTCTAAGCTAGTTATATTCAATAAACTCATAATTGCACCAGGAACGCCATGTCCTGTGCTATCGGCTGTTGCTAGCACAAAACTTGCATTATTTAATTTTTGCGCCCAATAAAAATCTCCACTTACAACATCTTTTGGTTTAAAGAAAACAAAATAATCTTTTAAGTTTTCATCTAATAAATCTTTGGTTGCTAAAAAACTTCGTTGTATACGTTCTGCGTAATTAATACTATCCGTAATTTCTTTATGTTTTTCTTCAATTAAATGCTTTTGTTCAACAACTTCGGCAGTGCGTTCTTTCACTATCTTTTCAAGTTGAGTTTTAGCTTTTACTAGTCGACGGATACTTAAACGAATGATTAAGTATATTAAACCAATAATTAACAACACATAGGTGATATATGCCCATATGGTTCTATACCATGGCGGAAGAATAGTAAATGAAAAGGAAGATTCTTTGCTTTCTATGCCATAGATATTTTTTGCTTTTACATGAAAAATATAGTTTCCTTCGTTTAAATCCGTGTATTCTTTGTCCTTTTTTGTAGACCAATCCGACCAATCATCACCATGACCTTCTAAGTAATAACTAAATAAATTCAACTGCTCGTCGCTGTAGCTGGTACATGAATAATTAAAAGTTAATGTATTGTATGTATATTTTACTTGAGGTTTTAGATAATCTGGTTGCGAGCTAGTTGGCATGTTTAAGCCATTATTAGAAATATAATAATTTCCGCCGAATAAAACAGAGTCTTTATTTATTGTAATACTTCTTATATGAACATAAAAAGGAATTGAGAAATCTTTTTTTACGTTAGCATCATACCTTAATAAACCGTCGGGTGTTCCAAGCCAAGTGATTCCATTTTCATCTGGAAAAATAGCATGTACTTCCCTGTCGGCTATTTTACGAAAAGGTTGTGTGTACCAAGTGTATGAATTATCTTTTTGTAAGTAGGCAATCCCTGTTTCTTTTTTATGGTCTGGTTTAACGGTAAACATCCATATTGCATTATTACGATCCGGAATAAAACGGTAAACTTGAGATTCAGCTAATTCTTGTTTTAAAAAAGAGGACTGATAAAATAATTGTTTTTTCTCGTCAAACTCATAAATGCCGTCTGTGGTCGCAAATACTATTTTGTTTTTATACAGGTAAGGGATATTATTATCCATGGATGGTAATCCATTTGTAGTATCAAAGTGTTGAATAGAGTATTTCTCGTTCCAAGCTGTGACTAAAGTTTCTTTTGAGTTTTGATTAAAATTTATTTTTATTAATCCGTCAACAGGGGTTGCTAACCACAAATTACCTTTTTTATCTTCTTCAATATTTTTTATTTTATAATCAATTCCATTAAAGTAGTCTTCATATACCCAGTTTTTGTTTTCATATTTTAGAGAAGTTAAGCCATCATTCATTCCCATATAAATTCTACTAGGATTAATTTTAGACTGCTGTAACACAAAACCATATTCAGCTTGGATAAATTTGCTGTTGGTTTTATTTACTTCAAACAAACCGGTTTCAGATGACGCTAGAAGAAGAGTATCGTTTTGAATTAAAAATTTCTTTAACGACCAAGTTTGCGAGTTTATTCCTTCCACTGCAATAAATTGGTTTTTAATATAAGCGAACACTCCTAATGAGGTGGCAACGTATAAGGGGTTTTTTACTTTTATGACATCTTCAATAAAACCGTTTAACCCCTGTGCTTCATTGTATGAATTTAAGGGGGATGAAATTTCTGCTCTAGAAATTCCTTTACCTAATGTAATCCATAAATCATGATGACTGTCAACGCCAATGTTTTTGATGATATCGTCTTG
>SYEI01000425.1 GCA_005800865.1 Bacteroidota bacterium
AAAGTAGGCGTTGTAGCAACTGATATAAAAGATGCTAAAGATGGTAAAGTAACAGTTTTAGTGATCAACAAGGTAATGGAGAAAACTCCAAAAACGATTGCAGAAGCAAAAGGAATGATTACTGCTGACTACCAAAACTATTTAGAAAAAGAATGGTTAGCATATCTTAAAAACAAATACACTGTTAAAGTAAACGAAGAAGTTTTAAATACAGTAAAATAATAAAACAACACTATTACAAAAAGGCTGTAACAATTAATGATACAGCCTTTTTGTTTTATAAATGAAAAGTGACTTTTTTAAAATCCATAGCTAACACTTGTATAATTGGGCATTTACTGCTTTCATTTTCCTCATGCAATAAAACAACAGGTGTAGCCGAAGATAAAGGCACACCAGTTGCTAAAGTAAACGCAAGTGTTTTATATGCTACCGATTTAAAACAAATATCTCAACCCGGATTATCAAAATCTGACAGTTTAGCCTTTGTTCAAACCTTTGTAAATAAATGGGCCTATAACGAAATATTTTACCAGCAAGCCGTTAATTATTTAACAGAAGAAGAACTAAATGTAGAGAAAGAACTAGAAGACTATAAAAAAGAATTATTGACTTATAAATTTCAAACAAAGCTCATTAACGAAAAGCTTGATACAAATGTTACTCTTGCGCAAATAGAAGAATACTACAACAACAATGCTCAAAATTTTTTATTGAAAAATAATATCGTTAAAGTGTTATACGTAAAAACGCCTATCAATATTCCCAATATCGATAAATTAAAAAAATTATGTTATTCAAATAACCCTAAAGATGCGGAGCCTTTAAAAAGTATGTGCATACAGTACGCCAATAATTTTTTCATGAATGATAATACTTGGCTAATGTTTGATGATTTAAAAAAGGAAATGACTCAGTTAAATGAGGTTCCTGAATATGAAATTAAAAACGGTAAAACATTTGAATTTACTGATGCTTCAAGTTTTTATTTTTTGAAAATTATTGAAGTAAAATCAAAAAACACCTTATCTCCTTTGAATTTTGAAAAGAAAAACATTAAAAACAGGTTGATTAACCAACGTAAAGAAAAATTAATAACGGCTATTAAAAAAGATTTTTTTGATAAAGCTAAAACAAATAAAGAATTAGAAATTTATAATTAACTTAGTAAAATGAACATCAAACTTAGTATTGCCCTTTTATTTTTAGTATGTATATCAAACGCTCAACCTCAAGTTTTGGACAGAGTGGTTGCCATTGTTGGCAAAAATCCTTTACTATTATCTGAAATAGAAACCAATTTAATTCAACAAAAAGAAAAAAAGGAACTTGCAGAAAATGCTCGTTGCAAAATATTTGAAGATTTATTGTTTCAAAAATTATTATTAGCCCAAGCGGATAGAGATAGTATAACAGCTACTGATGCAGAAGTTGATGGAGAGTTAGATAGACGTATTCAGTATTACGTTGGGATGTTAGGCAGCGAAGAAAAATTTGAAGCGTTCTATAATAAACGTATCAGTGTATTTAAAGATGAATTAAGAGATGACGTTCGCAATCAATTGTTAGCTCAAAAAATGCAGCAAAAAGTAACTGGTGAAGCAAAACTAACACCAAGCGAAGTAAGAGCCTTTTACAATACACTTCCTATTGATAGTTTGCCTTTAGTAAATTCTGAATTAGAATTAGGTCATATTGTTAGAAAACCTCCTATTACCGATGAGGCTAAAATTGCTGTTAGAGCGCAATTAGAAGTTTACAGACAACGCGTTGTAAATGGAGAAAGCATGAGTGTGATCGCGGCATTATATAGTGAAGATCCTGGTTCTGCAAAAAATGGTGGTCGTTACGAAACTGTAATGCGTGGGCAAATGGTTCCTGAATTTGAAGCGGTAGCATTTAGATTAAAACAAGGAGAAGTTTCTGAAATTTTTGAAACGAGCTACGGTTACCACTTTATGCAATTAGTGGCACGTAAAGGAGAATCAGTGGATGTAAGACATGTGTTAATGTCTCCTAAAATTTCTCAGTTAGAATTAATTAAAGCAAAAGAACAATTAGATAGTATTAGAGATGCCATTGTTAGTGGCACCCTTAAATTTGAAGATGCTGCTTTAAAATTTAGCTCAGATAAAGACACAAAACAAAGCGGAGGTTTATTAATAAATCCAAACGCTAATAGTACTAGATGGGAATTAGATGAAATTGCTGAGATGGATCAAAACTTAGTGTTTATGTTAGAAAACCAAATGAAGGTTGGAGATGTAAGCCCAGTTATTAATCATGTTGGAGCAGATGCAAAACAAGCTTGGCGTATTGTTTATTTAAAATCAAGAACAGAACCTCATAAAGCCAATATGCAAGATGACTATATCAGATTATTAAATATGGCTTCGTTTGATAGACAAAAAACATTGATCAAAAATTGGATTACAAAAAAATCAAAATCTACTTATATAAAAATTGATCCAGAATTTAATGCTTGCAAATTAGAATATAATTGGATTATTAATCCTTAATATAAAATAGTATGAACTATAAAAACGACGTAGAAGCTATCGATGCTTTTGTTGTAAAATACAAAGAATTAAATGCAGAAATAGGCAAAGTAATTGTTGGACAGAATGACACAGTAAAAAACGTTTTAATTTCTATTTTTTGTAAAGGACATTGTTTATTAGTTGGTGTACCTGGCTTGGCTAAAACATTATTAGTTAACACCATTGCCGATGTATTAGGTTTATCATTTAATCGTATTCAGTTTACACCCGATTTAATGCCAAGCGACATTGTAGGTTCTGAAATTTTAGATGAACAACGTAATTTCAAATTTATTAAAGGTCCTTTATTTGCCAATATTGTATTAGCGGATGAGATTAACCGTACACCACCTAAAACGCAAGCAGCTTTATTAGAAGCCATGCAAGAACGTTGTGTGACTGCAGCTGGTAAAAAGTACGAATTAGGAAACCCCTTCTTTGTTTTAGCAACACAAAATCCAATTGAGCAAGAAGGAACATATCCCCTACCCGAAGCACAATTAGACCGTTTTATGTTTAATGTGTGGTTAGATTATCCAAGCTTTCAAGAAGAATTACAAGTAGTTAAATTAACCACAACAGATACAAAAGTTCAGTTAAATAAAATTATTTCTGCTGAAGAAATTTTATATTTCCAAAACGTGATTCGTAAAATACCTGTAGCGGATAATGTTTTAGAGTACGCCGTAAAATTGGTAAACAAAACGCGTTTAAATTCTGAGTTTAGTTCAGAAGTAACAAAAAAATATTTAGCTTGGGGAGCTGGACCAAGAGCTTCCCAATTTTTAGTATTGGGAGCAAAATGCCACGCTGCTATTAATGGAAAATATAGTCCAGATATTGAAGATGTAAAGGCTGTAGCTAATGCTATCTTAAGACATCGTATCATTCGTAATTATAAAGCAGAAGCTGATGGAATGAGTATTGAAGCAATTATTGAACAATTAAAATAATTAGTTAAGGAGTCGATTTGACAATTAGATAATAAAATTTATAAATCTCTGCAAACTTTGCAAAAATCTTAGCGAACTTTGCGGTTAAAAAAATAACATAATGAGTAAATTAATTTTAGCCAACGATGGCATTGATGCAGTAGGAAAAAGTTTATTAGAAAAAGCTGGTTTTACTGTTGTAACCGAAAAAGTAGCACAAGAAAATTTAGCTTCTGAAATTAATGCTAAAAATTATGTGGCATTAACCGTTCGTAGTGCCACTAAAGTTCGTAAAGATGTAATTGATGCTTGCCCTAACTTAAAAGTAATTGGACGTGGCGGTGTTGGTATGGATAATATCGATGTGGACTACGCTCGTTCAAAAGGATTACAAGTAATTAATACACCAGCTGCATCAAGTAATTCGGTTGCCGAATTAGTATTTGCTCATTTATTTAATGCGGTGCGGTTTGTTTACGATAGTAATAGAAATATGCCAAACTTTGGTAACACAAAGTTTGATGACTTAAAGAAAAATTATTCAAAAGGAATTGAATTGCGTGATAAAACCATAGGTATTATTGGTTTTGGACGTATTGGACAATACACAGCTAAAATCGCCTTAGGTTGCGGCATGAAAGTATTGGCTTATGATCCATTTGTAAAAGAAGCTG
>SYEI01000426.1 GCA_005800865.1 Bacteroidota bacterium
AATATTTTTTTGAAGATCCGTAATTTCTATAAAGCATAACCTTATTTGCAAATTCTTCACTATTAGTTGTAATTGCTCCTGCATCTCCTAAGGCTCCTAAATTTTTTCCAGGATAAAAACTAGTGCCATTTATATCACCCCAACTACCTGTTAATTTTCCATCGAATTTAGCTCCTTGTGCCTGAGCATTATCTTCAACAACAAACAAATTATGTTTTTTTGCTATATCACAGATATCATTAATCTCACAAGCTTGACCATACAAATGTACAGGCATGATGGCTTTTGTTTTAGACGTAATTTTCTCTTCTACAATAGTTGGATCAATATTGTAGGTATCCAATTTAGGTTCAACAAATATTGGTTTTGCCCCCGTATAAGAAACAGCCAATGCACTTGCAATATATGTATTAGAAGGAACAATAACTTCGTCGCCTTCTTTAACACCAAGAGCTTTTAACGACAAATGCAGCGCGTCTAATCCATTACTTACGCCTACTGCATAATTAGTTTGATTAAATAGCGCGTATTCTTTTTCAAATTCTTTAACTTGATTTCCTAATATATAGTAATTACTATCAAAAAAAGTCTCGAACGACTTTAGTATATCAGCTTTAATAACTTCATTAGTATTTGCAAACGAAACAAAAGGAATTTCCATAAGTGTTACATATTATTTTTTAACCATTCATCATACCCCTCATCTTGCCAAGGCATTCCTCTTTCAAAATTATACATCCATGGATAATGAAATTTTTCAGGATTTTCTCGTGATTTAATATCTCTAACAGTTCCTATCTTTTTACCAGGTGAACCAACTATTAACGATTCATCTTCAAAATCTTTATTCACTGTAGTGTTTGCGGCTACCAAACAACATTTTCCAATTTTTACCATTGGTAAAATTATCGAATGAACAGCTATAATTGAGTAATCACCAATTGTTGCACCTTTTAATATGTTTGAGGGTGGGTGAGGATCATTGGTAAGAACGACATATGGATATAAAAAAACATAGTTACCTATTTTGGAATCTTGTCCAACATGAACATTACTATGTAATCTGCAATAATTCCCCATTGTCACATATCCTTGTATATCAGAGAGTGTACCTATATTACAAAATTTTCCAATTATATTATTTTCTCTAATTGTTACTCTATGACCAGAAGAGAAATTTTGTCCAATAATATTGCCTGCGTAAATTATAGAATGGCTTCTAAAGATGGAGTTTTCACCTATTTCTGTCACAGGGTTAGTATACTCGGGATTATTATAATAATCATTAAGCGGCTCTCCTATAACACAATCATTACAAATGATGCAATTATCTTTAATTACCACATGATCGTAGATGACAGTATTGTCACCAATTTTAACATTTTTCCCAATTGTGGCTAAAGGACTTATTCGAACATTTATATTATTAAACTTCATATATTAAAAAATAAACGTGATTAGAAGTTATTTATTTTTTTGAACTCATTGTAATCTCTTATATAATCAGATTCATCGTATTCCTCGGAAGCAAGGCATAATAGCACTGCGTTATTTGAAAATTCAATGGTACGCCAATGGATACATGGGATATAAAGCGCTTTATCTGGGCTATCCAAAACAAATTCTAACTTGTCGCCGAATGTATTTTCAACATTTAATTTAATTGTACCCGAACTGGCAACAATAATTTGTTCAAGCTGTTTATGAGCGTGATGGCCTCTTATAACATCATCTGGCGTGAAATAAGTCCAGTATACACGTTTAATCTGGAATGGTAATTTAGAATTTTCGGCTTTAGTTATATACCCCAAATCTGCATTTCCAATCTTGTTAAAATTTATCAAATAGGGCTTATTATCCTTTTTCATATAAAATATCAAAACTAATTTTTGGTCTTAATACTCCTGGTAGAGTATTCATGTTTGACCCAACAGCTTCATCATTAATTATTTCAAAATAATAGCATCTATCCTGTTTAAATAATAATTCCCGTTGATTCTTTCCAAAGATAAGATTTATATAGTAAGTATCCGCATTAAGAGTGTAGGGCAAAATGTTAAATTTTACCGTATATAGTCCTTTTTTAGAGTTATTATTTTCTGAAATAAGAACGCCGCTATGAAATAAAACAACTTCATCATCGTTAATTAATTCCCATGTAGAATCCAAATTAATATTTTCGGAATGATTAAAAAATTTCATTTCAAAACATATACCCGATGAAATAGAAAGCGTTTCGCTTGTTAATGGAGTAACGGATAATGAAATTAATTCGATATGTTCATTCCTATTATCTGGTAAATCATCAAATTTTTTAACAACACCATTTTCTATCACATTACTATTTTGGTATTTAGAAATAATCTCATTGATACTGCCATTTGCCAAAACTGACCCTTTAGAGAGAAGGATGCCATTTTTACACAAGCTTTTTAGGGCTGCAAGATTATGACTTACAAATAACAAAGTTCTTCCGTCTTTATGACTAATTTCGCCCATTTTACCCATGCACTTCTTTTGAAATTCAGCATCACCAACTGCTAATACTTCGTCAATGATTAAAATCTCATTCTCTAAAAAAGCTGCAACAGCAAATGCTAATCTAAGCTGCATGCCACTACTATAATGCTTTAGTGGTGTATCGAGAAATTTCTCTACGCCTGCGAAATCTACAATGGCATCGAAATTTTTAAGAATCTCCGTTCTCTTCATTCCTAGGATAGAGCCATTCATAAATACATTTTCCCTTCCACTTAGTTCTGGGTGAAAACCAGTGCCAACTTCTAATAAACTTGCTACTCTTCCACGGCCAATAATTTTGCCAGAAGTTGGAGGAGTAATTTTAGATAAAATTTTAAGTAAAGTTGATTTACCCGCACCATTTTTACCTATTATGCCAAAAGCATCTCCTTGTTGTACATTAAAATCTACATCTTTTAAAGCCCAAAATTCTTCTTTACTAGATTTTTTTTTAAACACGTTGGATAGAGAGTCGCGTAAACTTAAATAAGGTTGATTTTCATGATTAATCATGAATTTTTTACTGACGTTGTGTATTTCTAGTATGGGTTTCACTTAAGAATTTCGTTTATCTTTAAGAGTCAATTATGCCAAATCTGCAAAGTAATTTTCAGTTTTTCTGAAATAAATTATACCAGCAATAAATATAAAAACTGATGTAAAAGCACTCATTGCAACTGTTTCATAATTGATAGTGTATCCTGTAAACGAACCTCTTATGAGTTCTAAAGCACCCGACAAAGGATTTAGCTTTAATATAAGTTGAACAAATGAATTATTTGAAATTGACGTTGGATACATAATTGGGGTTAAAAATAATAGTCCTTGAATCATAAAAGGTATTACATATCTTATATCTCGGTACTTCACATTTAAAGCTGCTAGAAACGTACCGCAACCTATAGCTGATAAACATGTAATAATTACACTTAAAGGGAATAAAATCACTCCAGTGAAATTAATACTAGTTTTATAATAAATAAGTATCGCCACAAAAAC
>SYEI01000427.1 GCA_005800865.1 Bacteroidota bacterium
GGTAAATAATGTTTGGTCTAGTTTTAAAATCCAACTAATGCCTGCTAATAAAATTAATCTTAGCACTAAGGCTAAACTTAAACCAATTAACCTTGCCTTCTTGCGATTTTCGGCAGGTAATTTATCGCTCAATAGGGAAATGAAAATAATATTATCAATTCCTAGGATAATCTCTAAAAAGATAAGTGTGACTAGGGAAATTAAAATTTCAGTGCTCATGTTTTTTTAGTAATCCAATAAAGATGAGGATTATTTTATATAGAAGCTGAAAGAGATTACTAAAAATAGTTAATAATTAAACTACTTTAAAGATGATTTTTTTAAATTCTCTTTTACTCTAAACTTTACTATTTTTTTTATCAATGATACTGGCAATCGTTTATCCAGCGGAAATTGTATTGACCCTTTTCCTTGCTTATAAGCTGATAATTCTTTTCGAAATGCTTCATTACCTGATGGTAAAGCATAAAAGCCGATATGATTTTTAAATGCGGCAAAATAAACTAACATGCCATGATATTTGAAAGCTGGCATTCCATAACTAATGACTTCTTCGGCATTTGGCGCTGTGATCTTTACCGCTTGGCGTATTTGTTCTAAGCGTTCTCTTACTTCTGCTGCTTGTTCCGCTATGTAACTATCAATATCCGTAAAGGTTTTCATTTCACTTACTCTGGGCGTATTTTTTAAAGTTATTTAAAATCATTTGCCAACCTTCCTGTTGCATTTCAACTGGGTTTTCGTTTTCTGCTTCAAATTCTTCAACCACTTTTACACCACCTTCAACTAAAGAAAAATAAGTATCCCATTTTCTATCATCGCCTAAGGTAATTCCAACTTTTTCGTTTGGTTTAATATCGTTGTAAATGCCCCAAAAGTCAAAACCAAAGCTTCCATCTTTGGCTTCCATTCTTGTGTTTAATTTTCCTCCGATTTTAAAATCAGAAGTTGAATTTGGCGCATGCCAATCATCTGATGCAAAACACCATTGTGTAATATGTTCTGGTTTTGTCCACATTTCCCAAACTTGGTCAATTGGTTTGTTTACGATGGTTTCTATTTTAATTACTGGTTTGCTCATGTTATAATTTTTTTAAAACCCCAACGGATAGATTATTTCTATCCGTTGGGGTTTATGTGTTATAGAAAAATTTATTCAATAGTTTTGTTAAGCTACTCTAAAAGAAATTTTATATCCTTGGTAAACTGCTAAGCCGTAAAATAAAATATCTAATGGACTAAACGCTTCCATCATTACACTTGGAACCATACCAAAATCAATCAGCGAAAAGGTGTCAAAGTATCCACTATTATTCTCTTTTGCTACAAAGCCAACTAGGCTAAAAAAGTTACCTAACACACAACCAAAAAGTGCAAGAACACCACCAATAATACCAAAAATTTGATCAACACCTTTGCCCAACATTCTATTTGCAAAGCCAACAATAAACCCTACTGCAATGGCCATGTATCCAATTTGATACTCAGTAGCTACTGTAATTGTTGCCCAAAGAACCGCACCAATTACTGCTGCACCAAATGCACCCAAAATACCCAATGGCAAATTTTGTTCTGTTCTAAATTGTTCTAATTGTTGTTCCACGTCAATTAAATCAACTGGAGTCATTTGTGGTTGCTCATTGTTTTCAACTGCTACTGCAGGAGTAGTTTCTTGATTGTTTTGGTTGTCTTGGTTTTCCATAAGGGTTAGTTTTTTTGAAAACAATAATTTATAAGTTGTATACAATATACAAACTTGCTTTTTATTTCCAAATTTTAAGAATGAAATCTTATGGAGTTTATTTCTTCAACCATTGCAGCATATCTGCAAACATAGCGGGACTAATCGTATGAGCTTCTGGATATTCTTTAAATAAAGGTGTAATGCCTATAGTTTTTAAATACGCTACAGAGGCACGCGCTTCGCTTACAGGAATGATATTATCATTTGTGCCGTGAGAGACAAATACGTTTAAGTTTTTAATTTTTTCTTTTGAAGCAATGAGAGGTTTCACTTCTTCTAATAATCGTCCGCTCATTACCGCGATACCTTTAATTTTTTCGGGAACAGTTAATCCAATGCTATATGCCATAATGGAACCTTGACTAAAGCCACATAAGTAAATTCGTTTCTCATTAAAAGTATGTTTTGTTTTCAATTGATTCATAAATTGAATAATCATTAAACGGCTTGCTTCGGCTTCAATAGCGTTGCCAATGCGTTTTCCGTTTTCAAACGTTAAGTGATACCATGCATAACTATCAGTGCCAATGGTAATAGGCGCACGTAAAGAAATCACTAAAAAACTATCAGGCAGTTGCGGCGCAAAAGAAAATAAATCTTTTTCATTACTACCAACACCGTGCATTAAAATAATGACTGGCGGATTAGCTGATTTTATTTTCGGTTCTTTAAAAATATAATATAAACTTGGTGCACTTGGCTTTGTCTTGCTTTGAGAAATACTATTGACAGTTACACTGAATAATAATATCGTTACTATATATAATTTCTTCATCATAAAATCATTTTTAATCAGTCTCATCTGTGTTATCTGCGTTCCATTTTTTACGCCTTATCAATTTTCAAAGAAGTCATTGAAAAAGAACCTCCCACAACCGCATCATTAAAGTACGATACTTTTTCGTTTTTACCACGTAATGCAATACTATAAATCATTGGTAAATAATGATCTGGTGTTGGCGATGATAATTGCAAGGCTTTGCTATAGGTTTTATAATTCACCAAGGACTTTATGTCATTTTCTAAAATTAATTTCTTAAAACTTTCGTTAGCTTCCAATGCCCAATCGTGGCCAAAGTGCGCATTAAAATCTCCAGTAAATCTAGCGAACTGAAAATTATGTACCATATTTCCACTGCCAATAATTAAGACTCCTTTTTTTCTTAAACCTGCTAATTGCTTTGCTAAATCGTAATGATATTGAGTGTCTTTGGTATAATCTAAACTTAATTGAATAACAGGAATACTTGCATCTGGAAACATTGGTCTTACAACGCTCCAAGTTCCATGATCTAATCCCCAATCTTCATTTAAGCCAACCGTTGTTGATGTAAGTAATGCTTTTGTTTCGTTAGCTAACCATTTGCTGCCAGGTGCTGGATATTGCACGTCAAATAAGGCTTGCGGGAAACCGCCAAAATCATGAATAGTTTGTGGTTTTTCCATGGCCGTTACAAACGTACCCTTTGTTTCCCAGTGAGCCGAAATACATAAAATGGCTTTTGGTTTTGGAAGAGTTTTTGCCATGGCTTTCCAGCCTCTCGAGAACTCATTATCTTCAATGCCATTCATAGGCGAACCATGGCCTATAAATAAAACAGGCATTAATTCATCTTGTTCGGGTAAGTTATTGGCAAACGATTTTAAATCTCCTAATGTTGTCATAGCGGCTAGTCCTAATACTGATTTTATAAACTCCTTACGTTGCATGGTATAAATTTACTAAGTAAAGTTCGTCAATATTTGCATATGTGTTCTTGACCTATGATAAGATTTTTTTTAAACACATAGTCACATAGTTATAGATACGAAGTGATTATGTGTTTTTAAATTGTACGAGGTTCAATCAAATCCCACAAATTCCCATACAAATCAGCGAATACTAGTACCTTACCATGTGGCTGATTTTCTAATTCACGAACAATGGTTACTTTTTTATCGAGTAAGTTTTTATAATCTCTTTCTATATCATCGGTAAATAAAAACAAAAACACGCGTCCGCCTGTTTGGTTACCAACTCTACTTTTTTGTTCTTCATTACTGGCTTGTGCTAATAATAGAGTCGTTCCTGTGCTCCCTGGTGGCGCCACCATAATCCAACGTTTGGTTGCACTCATCACTTTATCTTCTACTAAAGTAAAATGTAAAATTTCGGTATAAAACTGAATAGCTTCATCGTAATCGTTTACGACTAGGGCTATATGAGCGAGGGATTGGTTCATGATTTGTTTTTTCGATGTTGATTATTTAAAAATTTTCGAAAGAAATTATTAGCGGAGAGTGATCGCTGTATTGAGTCCAATCTTCATACTTACCAATTTCAACATTTCTAATTCTGTTTTGAATATCCTTAGAGGCAAAGCAGTAATCAATATGGTAGGGTTTAAATATTTTTTTTTGAAGGAAAAAGGTTGGATGTTGTTCTTGACCTTGTTCTATTTTAAAATGTTTGTGATAAACACTATTAATGTTTTGACTATTTAATTTATCTACAACATCTGTATGATTGCCAACTCTGTCTTTATAGTCCCATATTTTATTACTATTAAAATCGCCAATTAAAATGGTTGAATCACCGAATAGCTTTTCGTAATAATTTATGGCTAGCCAAATTTGACCAATGTATCTTGCTTCTCTGTTTATTTTATTATTCATTGCCCATATTGCTAAGAGAATAAAACTATTAGAATTATTTGATACTTTAAGTGGGATAACATAACGAAATTCAGGGTTAAATTCGGTCATTAATTCGAATTTATAATCTGAGTAAGAAAAAACACCAATCCCTTTATTTAGATTGTCGCCATGCCAAAAGGAATCAGTTGGTTTTTTTATTAGCGAATCAAATTTTAATTTATCAGGATGTTCACATTCCTGAATTATTAAAATATCTGGTTGAAGTTTTAATATTAAGTCTGCTTTTTTTCTAAATGCACCTTGGCAATTCCATGTAATTAATCTCATTATTTTTTTTGATTATTAGTATGGTTGCTCAAGTAAAATTAACTAAATCATTCTTAATCAATCGTCGCAATTACCTTCAACTCAATCCCAATAGGAGTAGGCAAACAATTAATTTCTATAGTAGTTCGGCAAGGAGGGTTTTCTTTAAAGTACTCAGCCCAAAGTGCATTATAAATCTTAAAATCGTCCTTCATGTTGGTTAGAAACACTTGCACGTCCACAATTTTATCCCAGCTGCTACCAGAGTCTTCTAGAATATATTTAATGTTACGGAAGACAGAGTGGCATTGTGCCGCAATGTCATAAGACGTAATGTTTCCATGTTCATCTAATTCTACTCCTGGTATTTTTTTAGTACCACGCTCACGCGGACCAACGCCGCTTAAAAATAATAAATTACCAACACGGCGTGCGTGTGGGTATAATCCTACTGGCTCTGGTGCTTTTGATGATTCGATTGAATTTTCTGTGCTCATAATATGTAAGTTTTGAATTTATAGTAGTTTATAGTGTTACAGGAATGGTAATGCTTTTATCAGTCAATCCCACATTATCAAATTGTGCTATTTTTTTTGTTCCGCTGTGTACCGTTATCCAACGTGTTCTGGATTTACTTGCACGTTTTTGATCTATCTTAAACGTACCGTCTTGCAAGGTGTACATTTGCCCAATGATAATTTCTGTGCAATCATCTCCGTTCTCTTTACATTGCACATAGCTTATCAATACACTAGGCACTGGGGCACCAGTTGTTGCATTAACAACAGTTCCAGCAATACTCGTTTTTTTACTGTCGCAAGCCAATAATGTTATTGCAGTTAGTAGTATAAGAAATATTTTGTTCATTTTAGTTTTGTTTAAAAGCATTCCAGCCTTGTGCTTGAATAGGGTGCGAGGTCCCAGCTTTAGCAATTAAATTAATACCGCTTGCTTTTGGTGTCATGTGCCCAATAATGGTAAAATCAGGTAAGTGTTTTATTTTATCATAATCCGCCATCGAAATGGTAAATAACAATTCGTAATCTTCACCACCACTTAGGGCGCAAACCGTTGGGTCTAAATTAAACTCACGTGCGGTATCAAATGTTTGTGGGTCTAATGGAATTTTTTCTTCATACAATTCACAACCTAACTCGCTTTGTGTGCAAAGGTGCATTAATTCAGAAGCTAAACCATCGCTCACATCAATCATGCTCGTTGGTTTAATGTTTAAGCCTTTTAATAATTCAACAATATCTACACGTGCTTCTGGTTTTAACTGACGCTCTAAAATATAATCGCTACCTACTAAATCAGGCTGCACATTTGGATTATCTTTAAAAACAAACTTCTCTCTTTCTAAAATTTGTAAGCCCATATAAGCACCACCTAAATCACCACTTACACATAATAAATCTTTTTCTTTAGCACCATTACGGTAAACAATGTCTTCTTTGTTGGCTTCACCAATTACGGTTACGCTTATAACTAAACCACTTGTTGTTGAAGTGGTATCTCCTCCAACTAAATCAACGTTGTATTTGTTACATGCAAAAATCATACCTGCATATAATTCTTCTAAGGCTTCTACCGAAAAACGGTTAGAGGCTGCAATGCTTACGGTGACTTGTTTTGGCGTGCCGTTCATGGCACAAATATCCGATAAGTTAACAATGATAGCTTTGTATCCTAAATGTTTTAAAGGCACATACGTTAAATCAAAGTGCACGCCTTCTACTAACATGTCCGTAGAAACTAAAGTGTGTTTTTCTCCATTATATTTTATCACGGCTGCATCATCACCAATTCCTTTGATGGATGAATCGTTATGTATCTCAACATGTTCGGTTAAGTGTTTAATTAATCCAAACTCTCCTAATGTTGTTAATTCTGTTCTTCCGCTGTTTTCTAACATCTTATTATTTTAATTTAACACATACATTTTTCGGTTCAGTAAAAAAGTCTAATGCTTCAAAACCACCTTCTCTTCCAACTCCAGACGATTTAACACCACCAAATGGTGTACGTAAATCACGTAATAACCAACAGTTAATCCATACAATACCCGTGTGTAAATCCATGGCCATGCGGTTGGCACGCGTAATGTCTTGTGTCCATAATACCGACGCTAAACCGTATTGCGTAGAGTTAGCAAATTTCAAAACTTCTTCCTCAGTATCAAAAGGCATAATGGTAACTACTGGTCCAAAAATTTCTTCTTGGTTGGTGCGACAATCGTAAGATAAATTTTCGATGATGGTTGGTTCTAAATAATAACCATTTTCAAATTCACCACCAACGGTTGCTTGCTTGCCACCACACAATACTTTTCCGCCTTCTTGTTTTGCTAATTCAACATAGGATAAAATCTTTTCCATGTGAGGTTTAGAAACCACCGCACCAATTTTTGTTTTTTCATCTAAAGGCGCACCAACAGTTAGCTTTTGAGTTTTAGCTACAAAGTCGGTTTTAAATTTTTCATAGATAGAACGCTCCACAAATATTCTTGAACCACATAAACATATTTGCCCTTGATTGGCAAATGACGATAGCATGGTTGTAGAAAGCATTTTATCGTAATCGCAATCTGCAAAAATGATATTTGGATTTTTACCTCCAAGTTCTAGTGATAATTTTTTAAACATGGGAGCAGCAATACTTGCGATGCTTGCACCTGTTTTGGTCCCGCCAGTAAAGGAAATTAAAGGCACATCTGTACTACTTACAATCGCATTACCAACTTTATGTCCGTAACCATGTACAATATTTAAAACGCCTTTTGGTAAACCTGCTTTGATGCAAATTTCAGAAAGTAGGTAAGCCGTCATTGGTGTAATTTCAGAAGGCTTGGCAACTACGGTACAACCAGCAGCTAAAGCTGGTGCAATTTTCCAAGAGAATAAATACAAGGGTAAATTCCTAGGAGAAATGCAGCCCGCCACTCCAACAGGTTGACGCAAAGTATAATTAATAGCGGTATCTTCCATGCTATGTGCATGAGCAGCATAGTGCAAAATGCCCGTTCCATAGAAATGAAAGTTAGCAGCCGCTCTTGGTATATCCACTGATTTAGCCAAGTGTAAAGGTTTTCCGTTATCTAGGCTTTCTGCTTTTGCTAATTCATCTAACTGCTCTTCAATTAATGATGCAATTTTTAAAAGATACTTTGAACGAGTTTCTTTAGGAGTAACACTCCAAGTTTTAAATGCTTCTTTAGCAGCAGCAATAGCCTTTTCAGCATCGCGCTCATCGCTATCTGGAATTAATGAATAAACAATCCCACGAGATGGGTCGTAGTTCTCGATATGTTGGTTTGAGGTAGGATCAACTAACTCACCATTAATGTAATTTTTAAGTTTAAACATGGCTCAAATTAAGTTCACTAAATTAATGAAATTGCCTTAATTATCCCACATTTTAATGTGCGTAGAATACTAATAAATCTATTTTTATATCAGTATTTATTCACTATTTTTAGCATTGCTTAATTTATTTTAAATGCGTCTTAAACTTTCAGTAATAATCACCTTTTTTTTGTTTGCTAATTTAGCATACTGTCAGGATGTATTATATACAACTGCTGGAAGCAAACTGAAAGGAAAGGTTACTGAAATCAATACAAAAGATATTAAATACAAAGATTTCAATAATTTAGAAGGTCCAACATACGTGATAGCTAAAGCGGATGTCGTATTAATTCAATACTCAAACGGAACCACCGACGTGATTAATGATAATCCTAATACTTTAGCTCCAAAACCTACACCAACCGTTGCCCCTATAGAAAAGCCAACTGAAAAACCTGCATCAAAACCTTTTGATAAAAATGATCCTTATGCTAAAGGGAAAAAAGGAGAGAAAAAAGATTATAACTTATATTATTTAAATAGCAATATGATATCCATCAATGCCTTGGCTTTAGCTAATGGTGATGTAACTGTGATGTATGACAGAGATTTGTTTCAGGGAAAAATGTCTTTATCGTTTTTAGGTGGTTATAGTTTTAATAGACGTATGGGTGGTTTAAATTTATTTATTGCAGATGCGAAAGATGGAGCCAAGAAAAAATACGATGCAGGATTTGGAATTAATTATATGCCTCGTAATACTAAAAGAGTTCAATATTTTGTGGGAGTTTTAGCAAAGTACATGGCTTATGATTATTTGAATGTTGTAGATAATACCAATAATCAAAAAAGTTATCAAAAAGAAAGCGGCTATCAATTAGGGATTTTGGTTACTAATGGTTGGGTATTTAGAGTTACTCCAAATTTTAATTTTAAAATATTTGGATCTGTTGGAGGTCAAATTAATTCAACACCATTAGAAGTAACTAACTCTACGGGAACAAGAAATTATGGTAATTATCCAAAAATTTATTTAGGTTATTGTTTCGGATACCGTTTTTAA
>SYEI01000428.1 GCA_005800865.1 Bacteroidota bacterium
CAGAATACATAAAAGAGCAAAAATCTACTATAAGTGACTACTGTAAATTAAATAAAATCAGTACATTAGCCGAAAACGTATTAGGTCTTTTTGAAAAAGGAGAAACCAGTTTAGAAGAAATTTATCCGTATTTGATACATGAAAATTAGAATTATAGTGTTGACGTTTTTCTTGAGTTTTTGCTTTATGGCAAAATCGCAAGATCGCTTTGCTATTTTGGAGCAGAGGTTGATTGATTTGGGTAAAACATCTCCTGGATTAAATGAGAAAGTTGATTTGTCGATTAACGGCGCAACTATTCAAGAGTTTATTAGAGCCATAGGCGTTAATAATAATTTGAATGTGAATGTTGATCCATCTATTGATGTGAAGATTGCCAATAACTTTTCGAAGGTAAGTGCGCAAGAAGTGTTTTTGTTTTTGTGTAAAAATTACAATTTAGATATCACCTTTGTTGGACCTATTATGTCCTTTGTAAAATACGTGCCACCAGCAGCGCCTATTAAAGCCGTTGTTTCTAAAAAAATAAATGTAAGCTATGAGCCAACAGCGGCACTATTAAGTTTCGATTTACAAAACGATACGCTGTCATCAGCCGCAAAAGAAATTACAAAACAAAGTGGAAAGAACATTATTTTTTCGCCCGATTTAACTGGTAAAATTGTAAACGGTTATGTGCAAAACATGCCTATGAATAGCGCTTTAGAAAAATTAGCCTTTGCAAATGATATGAAAGTGTCGGTGACGCCAGATAATTTTTACATATTTGAAAAGAAGGTTCCAATTGTTGACCCGAAAGCTACTGCTAATGCCAATGGCGTTAATACTTCTAATTTCGGATTAACAAATCCTAATACTAAAGGTGCTACTAATATTGTTGTGAAAGACGGCTTAATATCGGTTGATGCACAAAATATAGCCATTAGCGAATTAGTGAACAATGCCTCTAAAGAATTAGGTAAAGAGTATTTCTTGTTTAATGAGTTAAAAGGAAATACAAGCTTAAAAATTAATGAGGCAACCTACGATGATTTCTTAAGATTATTATTTAACGGCACTGATTTTACCTTTAAGAAAGAAGGGGAAATTTATTTATTTGGTGATAGAAATTTAGAAGGTTTACGTCAAAGTAAATTAATCACCCTAAAAAATAGAACCATTGATAAAGTATTAGAATTCATTCCAGCAGAATTAAAAAAAGGAGTAGACATCAAAACTTTTTCTGATTTAAATGGATTAATTGTAAGTGGATCTCAACCTCGCATTAATGAGTTAGAAGCCTTTTTAAGACAAATAGATTTGGTAGTTCCTCTGGTTCATATTGAAGTGATTATTGCGGATGTAAGAAAGAGTAATACGGTTACCACTGGTATTTCAGCAGGCTTAGGAACTAAACCAGCAGATATCACACAAGGCGGTTTATTACCTCAGGTAGATTTATCATTAAACGCCACAGCCATAAACAATTTATTAAGTGGTATTAGCGGTTTAGGCATTGTTAACTTAGGAAGTGTAACGCCTAATTTTTATTTAACGCTAAAAGCTTTAGAAGAGCAGGGGGCACTTAAAATTCGTTCAACACCTCAAATTGCTACCTTAAATGGACACGAAGCAAAATTAAAAGTAGGTAGTACGGTTTATTATTTAGAAGTTCAAAATAACGTTCTTAATTCAGGTAATACGAATCCAACGGTTACTCAAAGTCAACAATACAAATCATTAGATGCAGATTTATCTATTACTATTAATCCTCAAGTGTCAGGTGATGAACAAATCACGATGTCTATTGGAGTAACACAATCTTCGTTTACCGAAAGAATTTCGCAAACAGCTCCTCCAGGAAAATTAAACAGAGATTTTCAGTCTTTAGTTCGAGTAAAAAATGGTGAGATGATTATGTTGGGAGGTTTGGAAGAAAATTCGAATAGTAACTCGGGCAGGGGATTACCTTGGATATCAAGAGTGCCTGTTTTGAAATGGATTTTTGGTAATCGTACAAAAAGTAAAACCGAAAATAAATTAACCATCTTTATTAAACCAACCATAATTTACAGTTAATTGGCCATGTGGTGGGAGCGATGGATACCTAAATCGTACTTGACAAAAAACGCCATTTGTGGTGTGGAATGTGTATTTGATGAAGCGGGTCTTTCCTTTAACTACGCGGTATTACACATCAAAAAAAATAAGGTCGAAATTTCAGAACAAGGTACGAGTAGCGATGCATCGGAGATTTTAAAAATCGCTAAAAAACAATCGGCGCCTATTTCAATAGCAATTAGTGGAAAAGGAGTGATTGTAAAGAAAATTATTTTTAGTGAAAATGATTCTCTGCAACTAAAAGATTTATTGCAACAGCATTTACCCGCTATTCCATTCAATGAGTTTTATGTGCAGTTTTATAAAAATGCAGAGAACTCGGGCAATATATCTGTTTGTAGAAAAGAACAAGTGAATGAGTTGATGTCTCAATTTAATAAAGATAAAACTGAGGTGGTGAATGTATTTATCGGTCCTTTAATTTGTAATGCACTTTCTTCTATTACGTCAAACTACAATCGATTATCTACTTCTGTTAATCAATTAGAATTAGTGAGTGGCTTCGTCGAATCTGTTCAGCCAAATATAAATGCCGAGCCGGTCGTATTGGAAATCGATGGATTAAAAGTAATGCATTCGCAAACGCTTTCATTTGCAGCGGGCTTTGGATATTTAACACAACAATCAAATTTTATTTCAGATAATCAAGAACTAACGATTCTTCCAAAACAACATGTCGAAAAAATAAAAACCAGATTATTATTATTTGTGTTGATCGCTTTTTTGTTTGTAGTGAGCGCTGTTAATTCGGTATTGTTTTTTCAAAAATTTGAACAAGATAGCGCCTTAGAAGTTGAATTAAATTTATACGAATCAAAGAACAATCAAATCACCGCTTTGCTTGATAACTATCAAAAAAAGAAAAGTTTAATTGAGCAAGCAGGCATTTTTGATAATAAAAAAATGTCTGTTTATGCTGATAAAATTGCGGCATCATTACCGAATGATATTTTATTAAGAGAATTATATTTTAATCCCGAAGAAGGAGAAACGGAAGAAGATAGCTTAACTGATTTTACGGAAAACCAGTTAATCATCAAAGGCAATTGCAGTAAAAGTTTATTGTTGAATGATTGGATTAATATTTTAAAGAGTCAAAGTTTTGTGAAGTCAGTAAACTTAGAAACCTTTATTTATAATTCAGAAGGGCATTTACCAAATTTTGTTTTAAAAGTAGATACACAATAACTATGTGGCAAAGTATGACATATCAGAAAAAAGTATATACCATTTTTGGTTGCTTTGTGTTGTTCATGCTTTTGGCGTATAAATTCTCATTTTCTAAAACCATCAAATTATATTCAGAAACAAAAATCAAACAAGATAAATTGGCTTGGTTAAAAGAAAAGGAAAAAGAAATTCCTGCGTTACAATCTCAAATGGCTTTATTAGATAAGGCTTATAACTCATCTGACTCAAGTTCAATTAGAGACCAATTAACCGCGTTCATTTCTGATTACGCCGAAGATAATGGATGTGTTGTGACTGAAATTCCGGAAAAATCATTTTACTCTAGTTCACAGCTAAATATTCAAACCAACAAATTTGTGATTAAAGGAGATTATAAATCGTTACTACAATTGATGTTGAATGTTGAGACTCATTATAATTACACCGCAAAAGTGGTATCGGCCAAATTTCATTCCATTAAAGACTTACAAACTAAACGAACTAATTTATATTTAACATTAATCACTCAATCATTTAGACAACATGAAGAAAATAGTTAATTATTTAATGATTGTTTTTTGTCTGGGCATTTTAATTGCCTGTACAAAAGATTTTATCCAAAAGGATATTAAAAACGATACTATAAATATTATTGCTCCTGCAGATAATTTAAATACACCAAGTAATTTGGTTACCTTTTGGTGGGAAGAATTAGAGGGGGCTGAGAAGTACGATATACAAATAGTTAAGCCTAGTTTTGATTCTATACTTCAGTTAATTGTTGATACGACTGTGACGGGTGATAAATTTACCCATTCGTTTACACCTGGAAAATACCAATGGCGTATCAGAGCAACTAATGGC
>SYEI01000429.1 GCA_005800865.1 Bacteroidota bacterium
AAGTTTTTGTTATTCTGTAGTAAATTCAATTGACCCAAACATCAAAGAAGTATATCCAGTAGAAGTTCAAACTGGATTCTATGATTGGTTAACTTATACCATCCACTTTCAAAACACAGGAAATGCACCAGCTATGAATATTCGTTTAGAAGATAATTTAGATGCAAAACTTGATCCTGAAACTTTTGAGTTAATTAATTATAGTCACTATAATGTTATTGATGTTACAACAAATCACTTAACTGTTCGTTTCCCTAATATTCAACTGGCAGATAGTACAAGTGATCCTCAAGGCTCTATTGGGTTTGTTCAATATCAGATTAAACCAAAAGCAGGTTGGATAAACGATACAATTAGAAATTCGGTTGATATTTATTTTGATTACAATGCCCCCATTACAACTAATACCGCTAAAAGTTATTTTATGACAACAACGGGAGTAAAAGACATCAGTTATTTGAATGAAGTTATTGAATTAAGCCCCAACCCAACTAACGGTACTATAAGTGTTTTAAGTCAAACTAATTTCAATAAAATTGAAGTGCTTAGTATCACAGGACAAACCTTATTATCAGAAAAAGTGAATTCAAAAACACACCAACTACAATTACAAAATTTTGCAGAAGGTATTTATTTTGTGAGAGTTGTTTATCCTAACGGTTTAAGTACTGTGAATAAAGTAATAGTTAGTCACTAGGTAATCCGCCTTTTAAATTTAACGAAGAAAATCGAACTTGTTTTTAGCAAGGATTTGCGCGACGATTCTGGGCTGTTTGAGAACGGTTTTTTCACCGTTCGAGTTTCCAGAATCGGGTGGGAAAATAAGTTCAGATTTTCGAGATAAATTTAAGAAGCGGTGACTTTTCTTTGTTACTTTCTTTGCGTGGCAGGCAAAGAAAGTAAGTTCTAATTTTCCTAAATCATTAATTTTTTGTACTTTGTGTGTGTTTTAAAACACATCGATGAAAAAATTATTAGCCCTTATTATATGCTCTATCAGTTTGCTCGGCAATCTTAAAGCACAAACTTATCCTAGCCTAAATATAAATCTATTGGCTCATATTGACCCCGAAACGGATGCAACAGGAAGCGACAACCGCAAATACTCTGGCTGTTGGGGTTGGTACCAAGCCACAAAAAATAAAGAATATGCTATAGTAGGTACTAGTAGTAAAACCTATTTTATTGATGTTACTAATCCTACAGCACCAATTATATGCGATTCGGTAAAATCTGCAAAAAATGGTTGTACGTGGCGCGAAATAAAAAATTATCAAAACTACTGTTATATTGTAAGTGACGATAATCCACCAAACACCTTTCAAATTGTAGATATGCAATACTTACCTGACTCAGTTCATGTCGTGCATAACGGAACTACTTATTTTGAACGCAGTCACACTATTTTTGTGGATCATGATAGATTATACTGCGGCGCACCAAAAGATGTAGGCACGGGCTACGAATCTCCCATGCGCGTGTATAGCTTAGCAAATCCTGAAAACCCTGTATTACTAAGACGTTTAGAAGATGACATCAGCAACACTCAAATAGATTATGTGCATGATATGTTTGTTCGTAACGATACTGTTTTTGCCTCTACTGGTTGGAAAGGTTTACAGATTTTAAAATTTGATACCTTAACCAATCATTTTTCATTAATTCAAACTTATGATGGCTATCCTTATGATGGCTATAATCATAGCTCATGGCAAACCGATAATAGAAAAACGATGGTGTTTGCAGATGAAGTACCAGCCTCATTACCCGCCAAAGTAATTGATGTGAGTGATTTAAATAATATTATGATCGTTGACACCATTAACTCTCATGCTTTAGCAACACCACACAATCCTTATATTGTTGGTAATAATTGGTGTTGGATTAGTACTTACCAAGATGGTATTTATTTGTACGACATTTCTAATCCTTCAAACACTACGGTCTATGGTTATTTTGATACACACCCACAACATGGTGTCAACGATAATTTCAGTACAAGCGCTTATAGAGGCAATTGGGGAGCTTATCCCTATTTACCAAGTAAAATTATTATTGCTTGTGATATGCAAAACGGTATTTTTATTTTAGAAGGTGATGTAAATTATACAAACCCAGTAAGTGTTAAAGAAAATGTAAAACAACCATCTACTTTTTCTGTTTATCCAAATCCTGCTTCAAACGAAATCAATTTTTTAATTGCCAATCAATTTCACAAAACTATAACTTGTGTGATTACTGATATGTTAGGAAAAGTAGTTTTAGAGAACAGCTTCATCATCAATGATGATTTTTATAAAACAGTCATTAATACCAATTCATTAAAAAACGGTTGTTATTTTGTGACTTTAAAGGGAACAAATTCTAACGAAACCAAAAAAATAATTATTCAGCACTAATTACATTATGTTTAAAGAAGATTCTATTATTGGCGTTGTTGGCTCTGGCGCCATGGGAAGTGGCATTGCACAAGTAGCAGCCACTGCCGGTCACCCCACTATTATTTACGATACAAACGCCGCTGCTTTAGATAAAGCAAAAGCCAATTTATCCAACTCACTTAACAAGTTAGTTGAAAAAGAAAAAATCACAGCAGATAAAGCCGCAGATATTTTAGCATTGACCACCTACTCTAGCTCTATTAAAGATTTTAATTCATGCGATTTGATTATTGAAGCGATTGTTGAAAATATCGATGTAAAACAATCTGTGTTTAAAGAACTAGAAAGCATTACTTCTGAAACTTGTGTATTAGCTTCTAATACATCTTCATTATCCATTACCTCAATTGCTTCGGCGTGCAACAATCCCGAAAAAGTAATTGGGATTCATTTTTTCAATCCTGCTACTTTGATGCCTTTGGTAGAAATTATTCCAGGGGTTGCAACAGATATGGTAATTGCTAACCATTGCCAAGCTTTAATTAATAGTTGGGGCAAAGTAACGGTAATGGCAAAAGATACTCCTGGTTTTATCGTCAACCGCGTGGCTCGTCCGTTTTATAGCGAAGCTTTGCGTATTTACGATGAGCAATTAGCCGATATGTCAACCATTGATTGGGCGATGAAAGAATTTGGAGGCTTTAAAATGGGTCCTTTTGAATTAATGGACTTAATTGGACATGATGTGAATTATGTAGTAACTGAAACCGTTTGGAAACAATTTTACTACGACCCACGATTTAAACCTTCTTTAACTCAAAAACGCTTATTAGAGGCTAAGTTTTTGGGTAAAAAATCAGGACGCGGCTTTTATGATTACAGAGAAGGTACTAGCCTACCAGAACCTACAAAAGATGAAGCTTTAGCAAAATACATCGTTAACCGTGTGCTTTGTATGTTAATTAACGAAGCGGCCGATACCAAGTATTTAGGCATTGCTTCTGCTAAAGATATTGATTTAGCAATGACTAAAGGGGTAAATTACCCAAAAGGCTTGCTAAAATGGGCCGATGAAATTGGCGTAGCTCAAGTTTTAAGTACTTTAAACGACCTTTATGAGGAATATCAAGAAGATCGATACAGAGCCTGTATTTTATTGAAGCAGATGGTAAAACAAGGCAAAAGCTTTTATTAACTAGCCAATGTGTTAAATGAATGAGTGTAACTATTTGGTAAATACTATTTTAATCTATATATTTGAATAACAAAAAAACTAAAAAAATGAAAAAAATCATTTTATCAGCACTTTCAGTAATCGTAATCGGAAGTATTATTTTCATCTCTTGTAAACCAAAAAATGATAGTGATGCTATTACACCAACCTACAAAGACGAAGCGTCTAGTGGAACTGGTAACAATCCAAACATTACTAATGTAACCACAACTGGTACTATTGCTACGACATCTACTCAGCAAAACTCATCTATGACAGGTATTGGTACTGGAGCTGCTTGGCAAAGTTCTGGATGTCAAGCAGGTCAAACCTGTTTAGTAAATACAAATAGTAGCACTGGAACAACTATTGAAGTTTGCTTTCAAGGTACTATAACCGCTCAAACCTATACCTTAGTTAATAGTTCAGGCTTATTAGGTCCAGGAAAAGCATTTATGACAGTTACAAATCCGCCTAGCCAAGATGCAGGTAGTGTTTGGTATTCAAGTGCTGGAACTATTACAATTACACTTGGCGCTCCATCTGGTATTACTGGTACTTTTTCTAATATAGCATGTTACAAAACTCCAGGTTCTTTTTACTCAGTTACAGTTTCTGGACAAGTTGGTTGTTTATAAACTTTTAGAATATTAATTTTAAGGCTCTCGATGTTTCGAGAGCCTTTTTTATTTCTTTTAAAGCACCACTATCAAAACCCTGCAAAACATACTTAATCGTTTAAAACAATCTTATAGTTTGGATGTAAGAGCTTTAGGATTAATGCGAATTGCAGTAGGATTTGTATTGTTAACAGATTTATTCATTCGTTCATTATCCATAAAAGCATTTTTTACAGATGAAGGAGTATTGCCTATTGATGTTTTAAAACAATACAATTGGAGTCCGAACTATTTTTCGTTTCATGCTCTAAGTGGCGATTTATGGTGGCAAATTCTATTATTTATCATCAACGCGATATGTATTTTAATATTGATTATTGGTTATCGAGCTAGCGTATTTACGTTTATATGTTGGGTATTTTTAACATCCCTTCAAAACCGAAATCCTTTTATTTTACAAGGTGGCGATGATATGTTACGCCTATTATTGCTTTGGGCTTCGTTTTTACCATGGGGAGAGCGTTATTCTTTACAAAAAAAATCAAGTTACCAAAATAGTTATTTTGATTGGGCAAATTTTGGTTACATATTACTACCAGCCTCTGTTTTCTTTTTTTCGGCTTTACTAAAAACTTCTCCCGAATGGAGAACTGAAGGAACAGCTTTATATTATGCATTAAGCTTAGATCAAATCAGAATGCCAGGAGGCACTTTGCTGTATCAATTTCCACTACTAATGAAAATACTAACCTATGTGGTATTTTATATTGAACTCTTAGCTCCTTTTTTATTAATACTACCATTTGTTCCAAGTAAAATAAGGCTTATTGGCATTATCAGCTATGTTTGTCTATTTATTGGCATTGCCAGCACAGTGTATGTTGGGTTGTTTTATATTATTGGTATTACTTCATTAATAGGTTTATTGCCATCATCAATCATCGATTGGTTTGAGAAACGTTTTTATAAAAGCACTACTAAATATGAAGAAACAGAACACGTCCAAAATACATCTTTCATTATTGCATTCATTCAAATCTCTAGAAATTACTTTGTGATATTTGTAGCCGTATTTTGTTTAATGATGAACTTAGGAAGCGTTAAAAAATTTCCATACGCATTAGACCCTTCTATTGTGCATTACGGTAAAGCCTTACGATTAGAACAAAACTGGGGAATGTTTGCTCCATATATTTTAAAAGATGATGGCTGGTTTGTTTATAGTGCCCTACGAAATGATAGAAAATATATTGATATTAAAAATAATAAGGACACTGTTATTTATACTAAACCTAAATATGGTGTATGTGAATTTGAAAGCGACCGTTGGCGTAAGTTTCAAGAAAACTATACCTTTAACAACAATAATTACATGAGGCCATTTTATTGCAAATACCTTTTAAATAAATGGAATAAAGAACATCCAGATCAACCTATTTTAGACTTAACCATTTTCTTTATGAAGGAAACTAGCTTGCCCAATTATAAAACAGAAGATATTGTAAAAACGGCTGTATGTAATTGCACTGAAAAATAAAATGGAACTAAAAACAATTTTAAAATATATAAATTATAAACTAACGGCTTATACCGAGCACGATTTACACTCACCGTTTTTATATAATTTTTATATGGAGTTAATAAAAAACGAACACCCTTTTGGAGATTTTGAAGAGTTAGATGCTATAAGAAAAGAATTACAAAAAAACGCTACTGCTATCGACATCACTGATTTTGGTGCTGGATCTAAAAAATTAAAATCAAACAAACGTCAAATAAACGATATAGCTAAACACGGGATTGCACAAAAAAAACAAGCAGAGTTTTTATACCGTTTACTAAATAAATTTACACCAAAAACAGTGGTTGAGTTGGGAACTTCCA
>SYEI01000048.1 GCA_005800865.1 Bacteroidota bacterium
AAAAAGTATCCCGTGTAACGGAATAACTTTTTACATTGTGACTCTCGAAGGTTGAGGGATCTGTTTACTAATCCCGAACTTGCTTTACAGAACGGATATGTAAAAAATAATTATGCGCAGCAGAATTACTTTTGCATTATGACTCTCGAAGTTGGAGGGATCAACGAGTTAATCCCGAACTTGTTTTCTAAGACATGAAAAAAAAAGCCAAATGCATAGCAGTTGGCTTTTTTACATTTGATGGTGGGATATTGTTTAAATTAACATATCCTTGTATAAATCATTAATTGTTATCGCCGCCAAAATAGGTCTTTTCAATAATATCGGCATTGGTTGCTATATCCCAAATCACCTCATTTAAAATCGCTTCAGAAGTTAACTCTACTGGCTGAATAGCATGCACAACAATGGTTTCGCAAGGCGAACCATCTTTGCGCTTATCCGTAGTAATAATAACTGAACAATAAGTACAATAACTACTTTCCTTCATCATTTGATAAAGATTTAAGTTTAAATTGTATTCGCCACAACGGCTGTTAAAGTAGAAACAATCTTTACCCATGTAACGCTCCTTAATTAGCCAAGCGTATACATATTGATATCTTATAGAGCCATCTTTTTGTTTCATTGGTACATCTAGCCTATATACACCAGGAGACGTTTCATCCATTTTGTATTTCCAGCGTTCGCAGATATTTGAAAGAGCAATTTTTAAATCCATTATTTTTAGTTTTAAGGTTATGAATAAAGGGCAAACTAAAATAGTAAATTATTTAATTTCTAGAGTGGTTATTAAACAAATAAAGTCAATATCTTTGTTATTTGTTAGCTATTTTTCTTAATACTATAGTTACATTTACTAAATACACCATTGAATAAGGATAAAATAATCATAGACCCAAACTTAAGTTCATTCTTTTCATGGAATGATCTCGTTAGATATAAAAGTTTACTGAATAATTTAGCTAAAAGAGATTTTTTAGTACGTTATAAGCAAGCTTTTGCTGGAATTATGTGGGCTTTAATTAAGCCTTTAATGAGTATTTTGGTATTTGGTTACATCTCCACTAAAATTAGTAATTCGGAAAATACAGCCACTAATTTTGTATATGTAGCGTCGGCCATGTTGCTGTGGCAGTTGTTTTCAAATGTTTTTAATGATGTAAGTAATTCTATTATTGCAAATTCTAATTTATTTTCCAAGGTTTATTTCCCTAAAATTATCATCCCTTTAAGTACTATTTTAGTGTGTTTGGTCGATTTTTTTATTTCACTGATCATATTAGTTGTTTTGTTTGTTATTTCTGGACAGAGTTTGCATTGGCAAATAGTATTAGCCCCATTGTTTATTTTATTAACTGTAATTAATGGATTAGGATTAGGACTTTATTTCGCAACTATTAATGTTAAGTTTAGAGATGTAAAGTTTATTGTTCCTGTCATCCTTCAGTTTGGGATGTATGTTACTCCAGTTATCTTCAATACAACTTATTATTTAGATAGAATGCCCGCTTGGTTGCATTGGTTGTTTTGTTTAAATCCTATGGTAGGCGCTATTGATGGATTTAAATATGCTTTATTTGGAGGAGATTCTATTTATAATATTTATTATTTTTCTTTATCAATTTGTGTTTCGTTTTTATTCCTATTCATAGGGGTGAAATATTTTTATAAGTTCGAACGTAGTTTTGTAGATTATATCTAATGAGCAATAACACCATCATAAAAGTTGAGGGATTAAGTAAGCATTATTTACTTAATAAAACTGTTGTTCAAAAAAGCGATACCTTGTATGGAAATTTTATTAATGGATTAAAAAATATTAAGAACATTAATCAAAAAAGAGAGACTACTGATTTTTGGGCTCTGCAAGATGTTGGTTTTGAAATTCAAAAAGGTGATAGAGTTGGTGTAATAGGCAGAAATGGTGCAGGGAAATCAACCTTATTAAAAATATTATCACGTATTACTCCTCCTACAAAAGGAAGAATAGAGTATTCAGGACGAATGGCTTCTTTATTAGAGGTTGGAACTGGATTTCATGGCGATTTGTCTGGCAGAGAAAATATCTATTTAAATGGTTCTATTTTAGGAATGACTAAGCATGAAATTGATAGAAAATTTGATGAAATTGTTGATTTTTCTGAAGTTGAGAATTTTTTGGATACACCTGTAAAGCGTTATAGTAGCGGAATGTATGTGCGTTTAGCATTTGCTGTTGCTGCAAATTTAGAACCTGATATTTTAATTGTAGACGAAGTGCTAGCCGTTGGCGATGCTGCTTTTCAAAAGAAATGTTTGGGGAAAATGAATGAAGTTAGCAGTAAGGAAGGTAGAACTATTTTATTTGTTAGCCATAATATGGGTGCTGTTCAGAATCTCTGTAATAAAGGTTTGTTTTTGCAGAAAGGAAGAGTAATGGATTATGGAAATATTTCAGATACAATTAAAAAATATTTGGATGTAGGAAATACCATTTCAAGTTCAGTATTTACTTTCGAAGATAGTGCTAATTACAAAACATCAAAAGCTTATTTCACTAAAGTAGAATTAAGAGATAAAAAAGGAGAACTTTGCTCTGATTACCCTGTTGGTGATACAATCGATATTCGTATGCAATTTGAGTCGACTATAGCACTTGAAGGAACAGTTATAGGTTTTGGAATATTATCAGCAACTGAATTGCCAATTATTACAACTTGGTCGAGACCAGAAAATTTTAAAGTTGGCTTAAATGAAATTGTGTTTACTTTTGAAAAAGTGTATTTAGTCCCTGGCATTTATAAATTAGTAATTGGTATTTCAAGAGGAAATGAATCTTTGGATTATAACACCAGTACTGTATTTTTTAATATTTCTGATATTATCAACATGCCCGAATCTAACAGGGTAGTTAACACCAATAGTGGGATTTTATTGAATCAGTTCCCGTATAAAATTTCGTAGTTATATAATTAGAATTTAATGCATTATGTTTAA
>SYEI01000430.1 GCA_005800865.1 Bacteroidota bacterium
AACTTTGGCGTCTTAATATCAGATTCCCGAATTTTAAACCTTTAAATCCATTGTTATGATAAAATTTTCATTCTTTAGTATGATGTTGTTAAGCATTTTTAGCTTTGCACAACAATCGCCAAGTAACTCAGGCTCCATCTTCGGTAAAATAACCGACAAAACCACCAACGAGGAAATTTCTTTTGCGATGGTTTTACTTTATATAAATGATACCGCAAAAGTTGGAGCAACTACCACTGATATGACTGGTAGCTATCGTTTTAAAAATTTAAGTGCGGGTCTTTATAAAATTAAAACCACTTATGTTGGATATAAGGCTCAAGCCATTTCAAAAATAAAAGTACTCGATCATAAAGCTACCGAAGCCAATATTAGTTTATCTAACGATGGCGCTCACTTAGATGAATTGCAAATTGTTACGTACAGTCAACCTGTTGCCGATTACGACCTAAAATCAGGATCTACCGTTACTCGAGAAGAGCTTCAAACCATTTCGACCAGAAACATCAACTCTGTTGCTGGAACCACCGCAGGTGTTTACAAAAAAAGTAGATACGATATGCGAGGCGGACGAACTACTCCTACTCCCGACTATAACACCGAAGAGTACAGCCGCATTTACGATAACGAATTTAAAGACTCTAAAAAAGATCCTTTGTCTACTTTTAGTATTGATGTGGATAAGGCTTCTTACAGTAACGTGCGTCGTTTTATTACTCAAAATCAATTGCCTCAACCTGATGCAGTACGTATTGAAGAAATGATTAATTACTTTAGTTACAACTACCCAAAACCAATCAACAATCAACCTTTTTCTATTACGACAGAATATACGGATTGTCCTTGGAACAAAAAGCATCAACTCATTCACATTGGTTTACAAGGCAAACAAATTGAATTAGATAATTTACCAGCAAACAATTTGGTGTTTTTATTAGATGTATCTGGTTCCATGAATTCGGAAGATAAATTACCCTTATTAAAATCTGGTTTACGTTTATTGGTTGAACAAATGCGTCCGCAAGATAAAGTAGCCATTGTGGTTTACGCGGGTGCAGCAGGTGTTGTATTACCATCGACCTCTGGTGAACATAAAGACAGAATTTATGATGCACTCGAAAAATTAGAAGCAGGTGGTTCAACCGCTGGTGGCGAAGGTATTTTATTAGCCTACAAAACTGCAAAAGAAAACTTTTTAAACAAAGGAAACAATCGCATTATTTTAGCCACCGATGGCGACTTTAATGTGGGCGTGAGTAGCGATGGGGAATTAACTCGCTTAATTGAAAAACAAAGAGAAGACGGCGTATTTTTAAGTGTATTGGGTTTTGGTACTGGAAATTATAAAGACAGTAAGATGGAACAACTAGCAGATAAAGGCAATGGCAACTATGCTTACATTGATAATATCTTAGAAGCAAAAAAAGTATTGGTAAAAGAAATGGGTGGCACGTTATTAACCATTGCTAAAGATGTGAAATTGCAAATTGAATTTAATCCTGCTAAAGTAAAAGCTTACCGTTTAGTGGGCTACGAAAATCGTTTATTAAACAACGAAGATTTTAACGACGATAAAAAAGATGCGGGCGAATTAGGCTCAGGACATACCGTTACAGCCATTTACGAAATTATTCCAGCAGGTTCGGATGAATTAGTGGCGAGCATTGATAATTTAAAATACCAACAAGTTACGGCTCATCCTACTTCTGAAAGCAATGAAGTCATGACTATTAAATTTAGATACAAAGAACCAAAAGAATCTACCTCACAATTAATTTCACATATTGTGTTGGATAAAAAAACACCTTTCTCAGCAGCTACCGAAAATTGTAAATTTGCTTGCGCTGTTGCAGAGTTTGGTTTGCTATTAAGAGATTCGAAATTTAAAGGAGATTCAGATTTTAAAACAGTTATAACAATGGCTAAAGAAGCTAAAGGAAAAGACGACGAAGGCTACAGAGCTGAGTTCATCAGATTAGTGGAGATGGCTGAGTTGTTGAAGAAGTAAACCTTCCAGAAAAAAATAAACACCTGTCAGGTTTTGTAAGCAGATTGCTATAAACCTGACAGGTGTAACCTAAATTCATGAAAACAGTTTTGGTAAAAATCGTCCCACCTGCTTTTGATAATCTTTGTAGCTAGGATACTTACCTGCCGAAATATTTTCTGAAAAATCAGCCGAACCTTGAAACAAAATTAATAATAACAAGCAACCCGCCATACTCCAATTAATAATATGTCCCGTTGCAGCTACCGAAAATAAATAAAACACAATCCAAATAGCTTGCTCGCAAGCATAATTTGGGTGACGTACTTTAGCCCATAAGCCAGTATGTGTAAATCCTTTCGCATAAATTCCTTCAGGTGCTATGTTCGCTTTTAAACGACGGTGTTTTTCATTTTGGTAATTCCATTGTTGTTGGTCGGCAATTGTTTCTAACACAACTAAAACAATAAATACCAAGGCAAGCACATATTCAAACACACCTAATGGCTGTCCTATACTTTTATATGCTACCAACATGGGCAACGTGAACAATAAAATTAATCCGTTTTGATATAGTGAAATAAAAAACAAATTAAATAGACTCCATTTCAATCGCCCTTGTAAGGCAGGTGTTTGACGTAAAATTTCCCAACGATAATCTTCTTCGCCTGTCCAAAATTTTAATTTATAAGCACCACGGCGCGAAAAATTATAGGTTAAACGGATTCCCCAAACTGTTGCTAAAACTGCCATTAATACTAATCGTGCATCAAATGAACCTTTATAAGCCATGTACCAAACATAAAAAATAGGAACCACGCTCCACAACTTATCTACTTGAGAGCAATTACCTGTTATTTCACTCACACTATAACACAACAAGGCAACGGCTAAAGTTCCAAATAACAAATGTTGTAAGGTTTCTTTTTGCAAAGGCATTAAAGGATCATCTAAATAGAAAGTAACAATGGGTACAACTATTAATGTGAAAATTAAAAGGAAAATGGTTTTAACTAAGCCGTTCATAATGGATATTGTTTGAATAAAAAGGAAACGTTAAAATACAGGTTTTGTTCAACTTTAATTCAAATTATTTTTAACATAAAGTTTATCAAATAAACATTTGACATCTGCATTTTAAAGGGATGAAGAAAAGTGCTAAAACTAACATATATTAAAGACATTCAGAAAAAGCGGAGGAGACTTAGTTAATTCATTAAAATAATTGTTTTAATATTGTTTGACTAATACAAACAATATGATAAAAAACAAGTATGATACCTCTGTTATTTTTTTGTACGCTATTGGTAAAGAAAATTTACTACCAATAGATTTTAGGCAAAAAATCCCCTACTCTACTATTTCAACTTGGCGTAAAACCAATTACAGTAAATACTTAGGG
>SYEI01000431.1 GCA_005800865.1 Bacteroidota bacterium
AGGTCGTGCAACTTCAACAATGGAATTCTCTCACTATGCTGATGCTCCTGCAAACGTTGCAGCTGATGTAATCGCAAAAGTAAAAGGTAAAAAAGAAAACGCATAAACAGTATTATATAACAACTCACATGAGCCAAAGAATCAGAATAAAATTAAAATCTTACGATTACAACTTAGTTGATAAATCCGCTGAGAAAATTGTGAAAACTGTGAAAATGACAGGAGCAGTAGTTAACGGACCAATTCCATTGCCTACTAATAAAAGAATCTTCACTGTTTTACGTTCACCACACGTTAACAAAAAAGCACGTGAGCAATTCCAAGTTTGTGCATACAAACGTTTATTGGATATCTACAGTTCTTCTTCAAAAACAGTAGATGCTTTAATGAAATTAGAATTGCCTTCTGGAGTTGAAGTTGAAATTAAAGTTTAACCCTCTGTTTTGCATAAAGGAAACTCAGGAATCAAAAAAAATAAAATAAGTAAATAACAATAAACAAAAAGTAAAATGTCTGGAATTATTGGTAAAAAAATAGGAATGACTAGCTTCTTCGATGCCAATGGCAAGTATGTGCCATGCACAGTAATAGAAGCAGGTCCTTGCGTTGTTACGCAAGTAAAAACCAATGAAAAAGACGGTTACACAGCTTTACAGTTAGCTTACGATGAGAAGAAAGAAAAACACACATCGTCTGCTATGAAAGGTCATTTTGAATTAGCAAAAACTACCCCAAAACGTAAAATTGTTGAGTTCCGTTCTTTTGAGGAAACAAAAAATTTAGGTGATATCGTAACATTAGATATGTTTGCTGAAGGCGACTTCGTAGATATCGTTGGTACATCAAAAGGAAAAGGTTTTCAAGGTGTAGTAAAACGTCACGGTTTTGGTGGTGTTGGTGGTTCAACTCACGGTCAACATGATCGTCAAAGAGCGCCAGGATCATTAGGAGCATCTTCAGATCCTTCTCGTGTATTTAAAGGTATGCGTATGGCTGGTAGAACTGGTGGAGATAGAAAGAAAATCCAAAACTTGGTAGTAGTTAAAATAATGGCAGAAAAGAACGTTCTTTTAATCAAAGGTTCTGTTCCAGGTGCTAAAGGGTCTTACGTTATAATCGAGAAGTAATCATGCAAGTAGAAGTATTAAACATAAGCGGAAAAAAGACTGCTAAAAAAGTAGATTTAGCAGATGGGATTTTTGGTGTAGAGCCAAGTGATCACAGTATATATTTAGATGTTAAGCATTATTTAGCTGCTCAACGTCAAGGAACACACAAATCAAAAGAGCGTGCTGAGATTTCAAGAACGACTAAAAAATTGAAAAAACAAAAAGGAACAGGTGGAGCTCGTGCGGGTTCTATGAAGTCTCCATTGTTTATCGGTGGTGGTCGTGCATTTGGTCCTCGTCCTCGTGATTACTCTTTCAAATTAAACAAGAAAACTAAAGTAGTAGCTCGTTTATCAGCTTTAACTTATAAAGCAAAAGACAATGCAATTACTGTATTAGAAGACTTTACATTTGAAGCTCCAAAAACAAGTAGTTATGTTGATTTGATTAAAAACTTAAACTTATCTGATAAAAAAACATTATTAGTGTTGGGAGAGTCAAATAATAACGTATATTTGTCGTCCCGAAATTTGAAGGGTGCAAAAGTTGTAAACGCTTCAGATTTAAACACTTACGATATCGTTAATGCAGAGTCATTAATTTTATTAGAAAGTTCGGTAAAAGTATTAGAATCATTATTAAATAAATAAAATGGAAATATTAATTAAACCAATCATCACCGAAAAGATGACTTCTTTGGCAGAGAAGTTGAATCGCTATGGTTTTGTGGTTGATAGAAGCGCCAACAAAGTACAAATTAGACAAGCTGTTGAAAAAATGTACGGTGTAAAAGTGGAATCTGTTAACACTCAACAATACGTAGGGAAAGTTAAAACTCGTAACACCACTCGTGGTATTGCAGTAGGCCGCGTAAACCGTTCAAAAAGAGCTTTTGTCACATTAAAGAATGGCGAAGCAATTGATTTTTACGCTAATATTTAATTTGATAAAAAGTAATAGAAATGGCATTAAAAAAATTCAGACCGTTGACTCCAAGTCAGCGTTTCAAAATAGCAACTGATAACTCAGATATCACAACAAGTACTCCAGAAAAAAGCTTATTAACTTCGGTTAAAAACAGTGGTGGACGTGATAATACTGGTAAAATGACAATCCGTAACATCGGTGGTGGTCATAAAAAACAATACCGTATCATTGATTTCAAACGTAATAAAGATGGTATCGAAGGAACAGTAGCTTCAATCGAATACGATCCAAACCGTACTTCTCGTATCGCATTAATTCATTATAAAGATGGAGAAAAGCGTTACATCATTGCTCCTCAAGGCTTAGAAGTTGGTAAAAAATTAATGTCTGGTGCAACAGCAACTCCTGAAGTTGGTAACTGTATGTTTTTATCAGATATTCCATTAGGTACAATTATTCATAACATCGAATTACGCCCAGGACAAGGTGGAGCAATGGCACGTAGTGCTGGAACTTACGCTCAGTTAACTGCTCGTGATGGTAAATACGCAGTATTACGTATGCCTTCAGGTGAAGTTCGTATGATTTTAATTACTTGTAAAGCAACTATCGGAGCAACTTCTAATCCTGATCACTCTTTAGAGATTTCTGGTAAAGCTGGTCGTTCTCGTTGGTTAGGTCGTCGTTCTCGTACTCGTCCAGTAGCAATGAACCCAGTAGATCATCCAATGGGTGGAGGTGAAGGACGTGCATCAGGTGGACAACCTCGTTCTCGTAACGGTATTCCAGCAAAAGGTTACAAAACTCGTTACAAAGCGAAATCTTCTAACCAACACATCATTAAAAAAAGAACTAAATAATAATTAATGTTTAATGGCTCGTCGTGAGATGGGTTTCAAAACTAAAAAATAAACAATGGCAAGATCATTAAAAAAAGGTCCTTTTATTGACCACAACTTAGAGAAAAAAGTTACTCAAATGAATGAGAGTAACAAAAAGACAGTACTAAAAACATGGGCTCGTCGTTCTGTTATTTACCCTGAAATGGTAGGACATACATTTGCAGTTCA
>SYEI01000432.1 GCA_005800865.1 Bacteroidota bacterium
CCTCCTACATATTCATTAACAACTCCAGTAAAAACAATTCCAATGCGCATTAAAAAATTATATTACCCTTTTAATAAATTTGAAACAGTTTCATTTATTTTACGCATATTTTCATCAACACTTAATTCTTGTGCGTGTTTATGAGCCTGATTTTTATAATACATAATTTTATCAGCATCCAATTGTAAAATTTTTTCGGCTAAGGATTCTGTTGTAAAATCATCTGATACTACTCCTAAGTCATACTTATTTAAAAGGTATGCCATTTCAGGAGAGGGTCCAATGGCGATAGCTAATCGAGCTTGTACAAATTCAAAAAACTTATTAGGTAATGCATTTGTACCATTAAAATTGGTTGGTGGCAATATATATACACCAATATCATACTTATTAATGTATGTAGAAATTTCTTGAGTACTCACTGCTTCAGGGAAATTAATATTAGAGTATGGTGCGGCTTTATGTTTTAATTCATCAATATACTTTTCTTCGCCAGGCACTAATACCAAATCTAAGGTATACTTATCGCCCAAGTATTTAACCAATTCAATCATAAACTCAATCTTACGCGAACGATTGGCGGCGCCATGATGAATGAGTTTAATTTTATCATTTTTATCAATTGGTTTTGGCTGCAATTTTACAAATGGCTTAGCATTAGTAATTACCAAGCTATCTAAATTAAACTCCTGCTTATATTTTTCGGCAATTTTAGTTCCAACACAAAAACAAGCATCAACAAACTTAAAATTGTCTCTTGCTATTTTCATATTATAAGGATAGGTGTTTTTCATCCACTCTGGCTTATCCTCAAATTGTAACGGATAGTATTCGTGTGCGTTAAAAATTAATTTCACTCCTTTAAACTGAGCCAATTTCACACCCATTGGCAAATCATTTAAATGATGAGAAATAACTAAATCATAGTTATATTTTTTAAGCAAATTAAAATTATCAAGTATTCTATTTTTTTCTGGATCAATTGTTTTAAAAAAGATAATACGTAATGCCGCTGAAATAGCTTTACGAACAATAAAAGGATACTTTAAATGAAAAACGAAATTAGCTTCCCTCTTACCTTTTATTAGAGGTATAAATTTATATTTTTTAGATTGTAAATCGCCTGAATAGCCTGCTGCAATAATATCATAATCTTTATAAAGCGCTTCTAACTGAGTTAAAAACCTTGGCGCTTTTTGAAGATCGGTGCCGCAAATAACTAAAATCGATTTCCGCATCTTTTAAATAAGATTCTTAAAATTTAATGGACTACCTGCCTTTAAATTGTAATGACAAGGTTTGCCAATAATATCATCCCAAAACTTTGGGGCTAAACCATCACCAGGGCGAATAATTTTAAGATTAGCTTCACTAAATAATTCTCCAGCCTTTATATCTTTTGATATATAAATTGAGCGTTTAAAAAACATACTCTTTTGCTCAGCTTCTTTTACGCCATACGCCACTTTTCCTAAGGCTAAATAGGCACGTTCGGTTTCTACAACCAATGCTTTTAACTCTTCAGGTTCCATTGAAAAAGCGCTATCTACGCCTCCATCAGCTCTTCGCAAGGTGAAATGTTTTTCAATTACTCTTGCACCTAATGCTACTGCAGCAACGGATGCTCCAATCCCCATGGTATGATCTGATAAACCTACGATACAGTTATGCAATTGAGCTAAATGAGGAATAGTATTTAGATTAGTATTTTCGGGTGTTGCAGGATAAGTGCTTGTGCACTTTAATAAAATAAAATTCTCACAACCCTCTGATTTTAAGGTTTTAACTGCCTCGTCAATATCCGCTATAGACGAAACACCCGTTGAAATAATAACAGGCTTACCAGTTTTAGCCACCTTACGAATTAAGGGTAAATGCGTATTTTCAAAAGAAGCAATTTTGTAGGCAGGGACATTTAAACTTTCTAAAAAATCCACCGCGGTTTCATCAAATGGTGAACTAAAAGCAATCATACCCTTTTCAATAGCTCTGTCAAAAATCGGTTTATGCCATTCCCATGGTGTATAAGCTTCTTTATACAAATCATGTAATTCTTTGCCATACCACAGAGAATTAGGATCTGTAATTGTATAAGCTCCCTTCATGGTAATTGTATCCGCGGTATATGTTTGCAGTTTTAATGCGTGTGCTCCTGCTGCTGCTGCTGCATCAACTAACTCAAAAGCTCTATCTAATGATTGATTGTGATTACCGCTCATTTCAGCAATAATAAAAGGCTTGCAATCATTACCTACTTCTATGTTTCCAATTTTAATTTTCTTCATAATAAAATATCTCCTATTTTTATTTTAGTATTTGTTTCCATATCCAAAATTTTTAAAACACCATTCTGAGTTTTTACAAATACGGCATCGCTTTCAATTTCAACAACCAAGCCATTAGGCATACTTTGCTTGAATCCAAAATTCGAATAACTGACTTTATGAATAACAACTTTTTGATTATTTACAAAACAAAAAGCGCCAGGATATGGTCGGGCTTGCGCCCTAACCCAATTATAAATCCGTTCTTTTTGCCAATCAAAATTTATTTTCCCATCGTCGGCAGTTCGCTTCTCGAAAAAAGTAGCGTTGATGTTATTCTGTTTAACTAGTTCAACCGTGTTAGTTTTTACTTTTTGAATAATTTCTTCCACCATTTTTGGATACAAGGCATTAAATACATTTAGTAAATCCTGGCCAGTATACGAATCTAGTATTGGCACTTCCTTTTGTAAAACAATATCACCTTCATCACAGCCTTCCTCAATAATGTGAGCTGTCACGCCAGTTATTTTATCATTATTGATAATTGCCCATACATGTGGTGTGCGTCCTCTATACTTTGGTAATAATGAGCCATGAATATTGATGGCATATCCTGAAGTTTTTGCAATAACATCTTTTTCAATAATAAATAAATAATTAACAGATAACAGTAACTGGGGAGTATCCGCACTATTTAAAAAACTAAAAGATTTACCATTTCTTGGATTACCAACAAATAATGGAATATGATATTGATGACAAGTTTCAATAATAGATGTTGACTTTGAATCTGTGTAAACAAATGCTAACGATACTTCTTGATTTGTGATTAAATCATTAAGAATCACACTTCCTAAATTACCACTAGCTAATAATCCTATGGTCATTTCTGCAAATTAAATTTTGAAAGAATTAATATGTCCGTTAATTGCCCTTTAATTAAAATATGATTCTTTAGTCGAGCCTCCTTTTCAAAACCTTGTGAATACATTACCTCAAAATAATAATCGCGGATATCGTAGGCATATGTATGTATTTTTTGAAACTGCAGTTCATTAAATGCAACCTTCGTAATCAATTTTAAATACGCTTCCCAATCTCTTTTGAAAACCATTGAGTCAGAATTATGTTCATTGTTCAATAAGAAGGAAATCTCTGCGTGTTTTGCCTCCCAATCGATATGAACTAATCCACCGTATCCAATTAATTGATCATTTTCCAAAAACGACCAAAGTATCTGATTTGGTTGTTCTTTTTCAAATAATTGAGCCACTGTAGTTTTAAAATAATTGTCTTGCTGTTCGTTGGTTAATGGGCTTTGCTGACGCAATATATCTATTTGTGTGTTACGCCAATTTAAAATTTCATACCTGTCCTCGTCTCTAATTGGCACAATGTAATAAACGCCTTCAGAAAATACGTTGACTTGCAAACATTTGTAGCTTCGCATTTTAATTTTTAAGTTGTAGTAAATTATATTTTAGCTCTGCCAACTTCCAATCAGTTTCATTATCTATGTCCTGAACTTGTAATTCATCCAAAACAATAGAGCCTGTATTTTGTGTAAACAATTTCTTTGCGCTAAGAAATGATTGAATATTCAACCAATAAAATTGACCCGCATCATGATATCTCGTCTCTAAATCTTGAGAACGCTTCGTTAAGTTCTCTTCCCATACCATAGTAGTTTTGGATTCATTTATTTCCAAAGCTCTTTGTATAGGATAAGAAAAAGGACATACGGGAAATACGCTATCAAATTTTTCGTTGACTAACAAACTGAATGAATCATTTAATGTTTGCTTACTAATAAAAGGTGCCGTTGGATAAATGCAACAGGCGTTTATAAATTCTTTTCCGATTTTTTTCAAATCATGTAATACTTCTATCACAACATCAGCAGTACCTGTATAATCATCTGATGTTTGTTGGCTTCTTACAAAGGGAACTTGAGCGCCGTACTTTTTTGCTACTTCTGCAATTTCATCATCGTCGGTTGAAACCATAACATAATCAAACAATCCTGAATTTAAGGCAGTTTCAATAGAATAAGAGATGATAGGTTTACCTAAAAACGCTTTAATGTTTTTTCTTGGTATGCGTTTACTGCCTCCACGAGCCGTTATAATTGCAACATTAGCCATTTAAAAACGAGTTTATTTGCTCAATCACAAAAGCTTGTTGTTCGTTAGTTAAAGTAGGATACATCGGTAAACTTAAACAGCCTTTGTAGTATTGTTCGGCGTTTTTAAAATTGCCTTGTTTCCATCCTAAGCTTTCGTAATAAGGTAAGGTATGAACAGGAATATAATGCACTTGGCAAAAAATATCTTTTGATTTTAAAAAATCATATAATTCTTTTCGCTGCTCAACTTCAATAATGTATAAGTGATAAGCGTGCCCGTTTACAACGCCTGACTGTCCTTTGATATTTGAGTTATGTTTAAAAGCATCAGAATAAGTTTTTGCTATTTCTCTTCTTCTTTTTAATCCTTCATCTGCGCGTTTTAATTGCGAAGTTCCTAATGCTGCCTGAAAATCGGTAATACGATAGTTGTAACCCAACTCCTGCATCTCATAATACCAACCGCCATCATTTTTATGCATGAGGTTTGAGTCTTTGGTAATGCCGTGTGTTCTTAACTTTAGAAGTTTGTTATATAACTTTTCATCGTTAGTCGTTATCATTCCTCCCTCTCCACAAGCAATGTGTTTTACGGGGTGAAATGAAAAAATAGCTAAATCAGCAAACTGACTGTTACCACAATTTTGCTTATTTCCTTTACAATCTGTAAAATAACCTCCTGGCGCATGGCAGGCATCTTCAATTATCCAACAACCAAATTCATCAGCTAATTTTCTAAATTCTTCTAAATTAACGGCGTTACCTGCAAAATCAACAGGAATAATGCCTTGAAAATAGCCTTTAGGATGTTTTTCTAATAATGCTCTTACTTTAATAATATCTAATAAATAGGTTTTAGGATCTATATCAGCAAAGTGTACTTCGCCATCGCAATAACGTACACAGTTAGCAGATGCAGCAAATGTAATAGGGCTTGTAATAACTCGTGAATTTTTATTGACCTCTAATGCCATGGTGCATAAATGCAAAGCAGCAGTGCCATTAGAAACTGCTACAGCATATTTGCATCCAATATAGTCTGCAAACGCTTTTTCAAAGGTGGCGATTTCGGGACCTTGAGTTAAGAAATCAGACTTTAATGCTTTTACTACGGCATCAATATCTTCGTTGGTTATATGTTGTCTTCCGTATGGGATCATTTTTTTATGGTTTAAAGGTTGGATCAACGTGTTCAACTATTAATTGTCTTAAGCCTTCAACGGTTTCCCACTCGGTATTGTTTTCGGATGTGTAATGAAATCCTTGAGGCACTAATTTAGCATTAAAGTGATTGATATACTCCTCCAGTTTCCAATTAGTAACTTGAGGCAAAATCACATAATATTTTCCTAAGTCATAAGTGGTAAATGAATCAGAGCTCGTAATCATTTCTTCGTGAATTTTTTCTCCAGGACGAATGCCATTTATTTTATGCTCGCAATTAGGACCAATAGCCTTTGCTACATCCATAATTTTATAAGAAGGGATTTTTGGCACAAACAACTCTCCACCCCAAGCGGTATCTAAGGCATGGAGAACCATATCAACTCCGCCTTTTAGGGAGATATTAAAACGTGTCATGTTAGGGTCAGTGATTGGTAAAACGCCTTCTTTCTTTTTGTTCAAGAAAAATGGAATCACCGAACCGTTTGATCCCATAACGTTTCCGTAACGTACAACGGAAAATTTTAAATCTTTACTGCCTTTAATATTATTGGCAGCTATAAATAATTTATCAGACGTTAATTTGGTTGCTCCATATAAATTAATTGGTGCGCAGGCTTTGTCTGTAGATAAAGCTACTACTTTGGTAACATGGCTTTCTAAGGCTGCTTTAATTACATTTTCTGCTCCACCAATATTTGTTTTTACGCATTCATCTGGATTATATTCAGCAATGTGCACATGTTTCATGGCTGCGGCATGTATCACATAATCAATTCCTGTAAAGGCTCTTTTTAGTCTTTCTAAATCTCTAACGTCTCCTATGAAGTAACGGATGGCTTTGTATTTTGAGGCAGGAAATTCCTGATCCATCTGAAATTGCTTTTGCTCATCTCTCGAAAAAATTACCAAGCGTTTTACATCGGGCCACTTTTCTAATATGGTTTTGGTTAACTCTTTCCCTAAAGAGCCTGTACCACCTGTTATTAATATTGATTTGTTGTTTAAATCCATAGTTGTATAATTTATATGCTTAACTTTTTATGTATAAGATCTTCAAAATCATTTATATCGTTTGCTACAAACATGTCTCCGTTTGATATATAGTTTTCGAAATAAATGCTCCATTTAGGGTCGATAATAATTGTGCTTTTATTTAAATAGAGTGCTTCTTCGGCTACCGTAGAATTTTGGGTAACATGGATATCACATTCCTCTATTAAATCATACAACTCCGTTTTGGTGGCATCGTCTATATTATAGTTACTGAAATTAGTTTCGCGCAACTGACTTAAGAGTGCATCATTGAGATAAGTGTGGCCGGGGTGCAAACGAAATAAAAAAAATAGTTTATCAGTATTGTTATGTTGTAAGTATTGCCAAAAGAAATGGTTTTTATCGATTAAATAATTTGAAACCGTATATAAAACAACACGTAATCCCTTGCTTTTAATGTGATGTAACCATTCCAAATTCTTAAAGTTTGTTTTGTGTTCTTTCCAATAATCAACCCAAGCATTTCCAATTACTTTTATTTTATGTGAAGAATTAGAAAAACTGTTTAATAAATTATTTTTTTCACGTTCCGAAAAAACCCAAAACTCATTTGGTAATAATTTATATCCCTGCTGAGGAACGTTAACCCAGCTACCATAACCGTAATGAAATTTATTTTGTATACCATGTTGATAATCTACGCTTGTGATATGCATTGAATTAGCGGCAAGCGTATAGCCAAATTGAGCCGGAAAATAATAGCAATATTGAATAAATTGTTTCGGCTGTGTTTTTTGAAATATCAATTTTGCTACATCATGTGATTCAAAAACGTCATCAAACCATTTTGGTAACTTATTAAAATTAAAATTTGTAAAATAAGGGAATGATTTAATATAATTTATGAGTGCATCTATACTTAACTTATGTTTATTGGAGTATTTACTGGCATCAGGCAAAAAAAACAAAGTTCGGGAAACTACTAAGCATTGTTTTTTCAGTTTCAATTTCAATTCAAAAAATTCGGTGGCATACAAATCAGAAACAACATAGCTCCCTTCTTGTATTTTTGATCTAACCAAAATGGTTTTACTTTCGTTAGCTTTCAAATATAGAGGATCTAAAAATCTATTGATAAACTTAC
>SYEI01000433.1 GCA_005800865.1 Bacteroidota bacterium
AAAATACTCCTGATCGTATTGAGTTGAAAAAATACAACCCGATCTTGAAGAAAATGACAACTCATAAAGAGATTAAATAATCCATTAAAACTAAGAAGAAATGGCAAAGAAGGTTGTAGCAACACTAAAAACTGGTAAAGGAAATAGCTTTACTAAAGTAATTAAAGTAATTAGATCTCCAAAAACTGGTGCTTATGCATTCCGTGAGGAAATCGTTCAAAACGAATTAGTAGCTGATTATTTAAAGAAATAATTTGCTTTATTATATTAAAGAAAGCTTCTTCCGAAACGAAGGAGCTTTTTTGTTTTAAAGATTTTAGTTTAATAGGAACACGGATTAAACAGATGCAACAGATGAACACAGATTTTCTTATCGAATAAATGAAACACTAATCCGTATTAATCCGTCAAATCCGTTTCATCTGCGTTCCTATTTTAATATTGCACCGATATTTTTAATACATTTGTACCCTACTACAAAACACATTATGGGATTTTTCAGTAAACTATTTGGCAAAGAAGAAAAAGAAAGTTTAAATGAAGGTTTATCAAAAACGAAAGAAAGTTTTTTTGGTAAACTTGCCAAAGCTGTTGCTGGAAAATCAACTGTTGATGCTGATGTATTAGATAACTTAGAAGAAGTTCTAATCTCAGGCGATGTTGGTGTTAACACAACTCTTAAAATCATTAAACGTATTGAAGCTCGCGTAGCTGCCAATAAATATGTGGGCACTGGCGAATTAAATAATTTATTAAAAGAAGAAGTAGCTGCCTTATTAACCGAAAATAATTCTACCGATACCATCTCTTTTGAAATCCCTAAATTACCATTAAGCGCTACTGGCGAAAAAACTCCTTATGTGATTATGGTAGTTGGCGTAAACGGCGTTGGCAAAACAACAACCATTGGTAAACTATCTCATCAATTTAAAAAGGCAGGTTACCATGTGGTATTAGGCGCTGCTGATACCTTTAGAGCTGCCGCTGTAGAGCAATTAACTATTTGGAGTCAGCGTGTAGGTGTTGATATTGTAAGCCAAGGAATGAATGCAGACCCAGCCAGTGTCGCGTTTGATACATTGAGCAGCGCAAAAGCAAAAGGTGCTGACGTCGTGATTATTGATACGGCTGGACGTTTACATAACAAGATTAACTTAATGAATGAGTTAACTAAAATTAAAAACGTGATGAAGAAGGTGATTCCTGATGCGCCACACGATGTGCTTTTAGTTTTGGATGCAAGTACTGGTCAAAATGCTATTGAACAATGTAAACAGTTTACAGCAGCAACAGATGTATCTGCCTTAGCTTTAACTAAATTAGATGGTACAGCCAAAGGCGGCGTTGTGATTGGCATTTCCGATGAATTTAAAATTCCTGTAAAATATATTGGTGTTGGTGAAAAAATGGAAGACCTACAAGTGTTTAACCGAACGGAGTTTGTAGATAGTTTGTTTAGTCAGAATTAAAATCAAACAATAAACTTTTTTCGAATTGCTAATGTTCCTACAAAATAGAGGAAATCAAGAGCTCCATTCTCGTAATCGCCAACTAAAAAAGAACCAAAAAATAATACCAAAAATAGAACTAAGGCTAAATCCAACCCAAAATTCAAATTCACTCTTTCCGAATCTAACTTGTATTCTCTCTTAATCAAAGAAAAAATCATACAAATGGCAATACTAGTTTCAAAAAAAGTAATTACAATAAATGAAACTGTAATGCCTAAAGGAATTAGATTAATAAAAGAATTTTCGAACTTATGAATGAACTACTCGGGTATCGCTAATCCACTTATTTTTTGAAAAGCTGTAATGCCAGCTAATGACAGAAATAAGAGTTGAATCAAAAGCATGTTATTTATTTTAATTTTCATCTCTAGTCTCTATTAAAACTCAACCTCTCCCCTTTTCTGCTTTCATCAAAGGTTCCATTATCGTAAACTAAATGTCCGCTTACAATAGTTTTATTAATACTTGCAGAAAATGTAGTTCCTTCAAAAGGACTCCATCCACATTTATAAAGTAAAGATGCTTTAGTAACTTCTGTCGATTTATGTAAATCAACCAAAACTAAATCAGCAAAATATCCTTCGCGGATGTAACCACGTTTTTCAATTTTAAAAATATCTGCTACATTGTGTGACATCATTCTCACAATTTTCTCTAAGGATATTTTCTTTTGTTTGTAAAATTCCAACATTGCTAAAATAGAATGTTGTACTAATGGACCGCCACTAGGAGCTTGTAAATATGGTAATTGTTTTTCTTCTAAAGTATGAGGTGCATGGTCAGTGGCTATTACGTCAATACGTCCATCTAAAACAGCTTCAAAAATGTGAGCGCGATCGTATTCTGTTTTTACAGAAGGGTTCCATTTGATAAAGTTTCCTTTCTTTTTATAATCATCATCATTAAACCACAAATGATGAATACATGCCTCCGCCGTTATACGCTTCTGCTTTAAAGGTATTTTATTAGTAAATAAATCCAATTCCTTAGCTGTTGAGATATGTAAAATGTGCAAACGTGTGTTATGCTTCTTTGCTAATTCTACAGCAAAAGATGAGGATTTAAAACAAGCTTCTTCATTACGAATAATAGGGTGAAAATATGCAGGCAAATCTTCTCCATATTCTTGTACAATTCGTTTTTGATTTTCTTTAATCATTGGATCATACTCACAATGCGTGGCAATTAAAGCATTAGATTTTGAGAAAAATCCTTCTAATGTTTTTTCGTTATCCACTAACATATCGCCAGTACTCGAACCCATAAATATTTTTAAACCACAAACTGTTTTATAATCTACTTTTAATGTTTCTTCTAAGTTCAAATTTGTTCCACCCATAAAAAAAGAATAGTTAGCTAAAGAACATTCTTTGGCACGAGTGTATTTCTTTTCTAATTCTAAAATAGTAACTGCCTGAGGAACTGTATTAGGCATTTCCATATATGAAGTTATTCCACCAGCAACTGCTGCTTTGGCTTCAGTATAAATTTCACCTTTGTGTGTTAAACCTGGTTCTCTAAAATGTACTTGGTCGTCGATTGCCCCTGGCATTAAAACTAAACCTTCGGCATTAATAATTTTAGCGGTATCGTCAGTGATATCTTTATCAATTTGCGAAATGTAATTTCCATCAATTAATACATCCGACACAAAAGTTTCGTCTTCGTTTACAATCGTAGCATTTTTTATAAGAATTTTGCCCATATTATTTTTTTAATGAATCTAATACTGTTATTTCTACTTTGGTTAATCCAAATTTTATAAAATTTAATTGCTTTGCAGCTTTTGTTGTTAAATCAATTGTTCGTTTTGATTTTTGAGGAAGTCGATCATTAATTTTCACAACGACCGTTGAATCATTTTTTAGATTCCTCACCAAAACATACGTTCCAAATTTAAGCTTTTTATGAGCGGCAGTTAAACTATCGTTATTAAATTTTTCACCAGACGAGGTTTTTCGTCCATTAAACTTATTAGCATAAAAACTAGCAGTTCCAGTTGACTTATTTACTCTTGGAATTGAATCCTGAGCAATGGATAGATGCCCAAAACCCAGTAATACCAATATGATTAATACAGCTCTCATATTCAAAGCTACATTATTTAGCTGAATTTTGCATATAAATCAGTCGAAAAACTGACAAATACTTAACCTATTTTAACAGGAAAAGCAAAATAAATGCTGAAAAATGACGCTTTTATTAATGTAACAAAATAGTATATTTAAGCACAATTTATGAGCAAAAATTTAATTATCATACCAACCTATAACGAAATCGAAAACATTGAAAAAATGATTCGAACGGTATTTGACTTGCCTCGTGAATTTGAATTACTCATTGTGGATGATGGCTCGCCTGATGGCACTGCAAATAAAGTAAAAGAATTACAAAAGGAATATACTAGCAAACTACATATCGAAGAGCGTAAAGGAAAGTTAGGCTTAGGCACGGCGTATATTCATGGCTTTAAATGGGCATTGGCTCGTGATTATGATTTCATTTTTGAAATGGATTGTGATTTTAGCCATAACCCAAAAGATTTAGTTCGTTTATTAGAAGCTTGCGAAAATGGAGCTGATGTTGCTGTAGGCTCTCGTTATACAAAAGGTGGACAAGTTAGTAACTGGCCTATCGGACGTATTTTAATGAGCTATTTTGCCTCTGTTTATGTTCGTATTGTATTGTGGTTACCAGTAAAAGACACAACTGCTGGTTTTAAATGCTACCACAAAAAAGTATTACAAACTGTTGATTTAGACGCTGTTCGTTTTATGGGCTATGCCTTTCAAATTGAAATGAAATACCGTGCTTATAAAAAAGGATTTAAAATTGTAGAAGTGCCGATTATGTTTACCGATCGTGTTTTAGGCGTAAGCAAAATGAGCACCAAAATATTTAAGGAAGCTTTTGTAGGCGTTGTTCAAATGCGCTTTATGAAGATGTAAGTTTGCTTTAACTTGGATTATTT
>SYEI01000434.1 GCA_005800865.1 Bacteroidota bacterium
AAAAGCTTCTGTTGCTCCTGGCGAAGATACCTGCAACTCAAAATCTTCTTTTTCTCTATCCAAATTACCTTCTACAAATCTGCTTAATTCAACGCAGTTGGCAATTAAAATATGGTTTGGCGCATCAATATAAATTTCAATCACACTTCCTTTCAAAATTTTTACATCCACCAAAAACTTATCGGTGCCTGCAAAATGCTCATTGATTAGGTTAACTATTGTTTCTTTTTTTATCATTTTGGTAAAATAAAAAAGGGACTTATCGGTCCCTCATCTTTTCTATCATCTAATTTTCGGGTACAAATATAATCACTTCTTTCTTAAAAACCAAATAATATTAACGAAACTAAAGATGACTTTAATCGTAAAATCTATCAAAGACCCCCGAAATTAACGTTTAATCGTTTTTCAATTCATAAATTGTCCACTACTTTAAATTGAAAAACATAATTTTTAAAAATTATGGCAACAACAATTAAAGATTCAGGAAAAAAGGGCATTTTACTCACATCTGTGTTATTATCGCTCTCAATTTGTGCAAAGGCACAAGGCTCATCAAATTTTTTCACTAAAATTTATGATAACCTTATTAAGGACAGTCAGGCAAGTTTTTTTATCATTGCTGGGGTAATTGGCATAGGCGTATTGGCTTTTTTTATTTTAAAAATTGCAAAGAAGTACGAAAAAGAAGATGAAAAAAATGGCAAAAACAACGTGCGACCAATTTCTCATCGCCATCATCATCACCGTGTGATTAAAAAATCGGCCTAAATTTAAATTATTGAATTTGGTAAAAAGCCACATTTTGTGCGTGAATTACCATTATCAGTTAGTAAAAAAAAGATGTTTTTTGATTAATTGTTTGATAAACAGTTAATTACTAAATGTCTTTTTTTTTTGTTTTTTAATTCATACAACTATCTTTGTCCCGAATTTAAAAACTAAAACACAATGTCAGACATTTCATCAAAAGTAAAATCTATCATCGTAGATAAATTAGGTGTAGAAGAAAAAGAAGTAACTCCAACTGCAAGTTTCACTAACGACTTAGGAGCAGATTCTTTAGATACAGTAGAATTAATCATGGAATTTGAAAAAGAATTTAATATCGCTATTCCAGACGATCAAGCTGAAAAAATTGCTACTGTAGGAGATGCTATCTCTTATATTGAAGCAAACGCAAAAAACTAAGAACCTTACTTTTTAAAAATTATTCTTTATGCAATTTAAGCGCGTAGTAGTTACGGGACTTGGTGCTGTTACACCTTTGGGCAGTAATGTTAACGATTATTGGACAAATATTATTAATGGCGTTAGTGGTGCCGCACCTATTACACGTTTTGATGCATCTAAATTTAAAACACGCTTTGCTTGCGAAGTAAAAGGTTTTAAACTTGAAGATTATTTTGATAGAAAAGAAGCTCAACGTTTAGATGCTTTCTCTCATTATGGAATTGCAGCATCTGTGCAAGCAGTTGCTGACTCTGGACTTGACGCAGAAGGAATCGACAAAAATGAAATTGGCGTTATTTGGGGTTCTGGTATTGGTGGTTTAGATACTTTCCAAACAGAAACTTTCAATTTTGCCAAAGGCGATGGAAATCCACGCTTTAACCCTTTCTTTATTCCTAAAATGATTGCTGATATATGCTCTGGGCATATTTCTATCCGTTTTGGATTTAGAGGGCCAAACTTCACAACCGTTTCGGCTTGTGCATCTTCAACCACTGCTTTAATCGACGCTTTTACCTACATTCGTTTAGGTAGAGCTAACGCTATTATTACAGGTGGATCAGAAGCGGCTATTAACGAAAGTGGTATTGGTGGTTTTAATGCTTGCCAAGCCATGAGTACGCGTAACGAAACTCCTGAAACAGCTTCTCGTCCTTATGATAAGGAACGTGATGGTTTTGTGTTAGGCGAAGGTGGTGCTTGTTTAGTTTTAGAAGAATTAGAACACGCTTTAGCTCGTGGCGCAAAAATTTATGCGGAAATTATTGGTGGTGGTATGAGCGGAGACGCTTACCATATTACTGCTCCACATCCAGAAGGTTTAGGTGCAACTTTAGTAATGAAGCGTGCTTTAGAAGATGCTGGAATTTCTCCAAACGAAGTAGATTATATTAATACACATGGTACTAGTACGCCATTAGGCGATGGCGCTGAGTTAAAAGCCATTACCAATATTTTTGGTGAGCAAGCTTATAAAATGAATATCAGCTCTACAAAATCAATGACAGGCCATTTATTAGGTGCTGCTGGTGCTGTAGAAGCTATTGCAACGGTTTTAGCGGTGCAAAACGATATTGCTCCTCCAACCATTAACCACGTGAATGTTGACCCTGAAATTGACCCTAAATTAAACTTAACGTTTAATAAGGCTCAAAAACGTACTATTAATGTTGCTATTAGTAATACATTTGGTTTTGGCGGACATAATGCAGCGGTTGTAGTAAAAAAATACAAACCATAATACAAGAGTCTGTTGAAATTTATCTAATTTTATTGTTATGCATCTTTTTGGTCATAACTTCGTTAGATTTTTTCGACAGAATTATTCAATTATGCCTGCAAAATCTGCCTAGTTCTGCCCAAAAATCTGCTATAACAAATTCATTATATAAATTCTAACAAACTCTTATTGTTTTGATAAAACTTTTATCAGCATTAACACCCCTCTCAAAAAAAGACAAAGAGTTTAAACAAAAGCTCAAAAATATCTTAGGATTTTATCCTGATAATTTGGCATTGTATAAACAAGCCTTTAGGCATAGCTCTTCATCCAGTGAAATTAACGAACACCAACAAAGCAACGAACGCTTAGAGTTTTTGGGCGATGCTATTATAGGTGCTGTAGTGGCTGAATATTTATTTAAATTATTTCCTAAAAAAGACGAAGGCTTTTTAACACAAATGCGAAGCCGAATTGTAAATGGACAAAATTTATTTGCGCTCTCTAAAAAATTTGGTTTTGATACTTTATTAAATTCCCGATTAACCAAAAAAGAAAAACTCAGCTCCAGCGCCTACGGCGATGCTTTTGAAGCCTTTTTAGGCGCCGTTTTTATTGATAAAGGTTTTGAAAAAACAAAAAAATTTATTTTAAATAATATTATCAAAACTCATTTAGATATAAATGAGTTGCAGCAAAATGATACCGATTACAAATCGCAGTTTCAAATTATGATGCAGCGCCAAAAGAAACAATTTGAATATACCATCCTAAAAGAAGAACATAACGGCAGAGAAAAAACCTACTCCATTCAACTATCTATTGAAGGTGTTGAACAAGCTGTGTTTGAGCACAAATCCAAAAAAGTAGCTGAGCAAAAAGTAGCGCAAATTGTGTTGGAGAAATTGCAAAAATTAAGTGAGAATTAGTTTCTAATTGAGAATAATAGTTGTTTTAAATTATTGTATTAACTTAGATTAAATTAATTTTTACAAATGCGTTATGCCCTGATATATTTTTTCTTATTCTGTTTCTCTTTTGGAAACTCACAAATTAGGTTTAATAATTATTTAACAGCTAGTGATACAATTAATTTAGACGGCGGCAGTAATGTTATTGAGTTGAAAAATCATGATTTCTTATCATGTGGCAATGTTTCAGCATATTTTACGACCTATTCTGCTTGCTATCTTGTAAAAACAAATCCAAATGGAGATACTATTTGGAGAAAACAGTTTGATTTTGCTCCAAATATAGGTAATGATGTTTTTACAGACTTAAAGGAATTACCTGATAGTAATTATTTATTGGTAGGCACAACCTATGATTCAATTATACAGAATAGCGATGTGTTTTTAGCGAAAATAGACACTAGTGGTAACTTGCTATGGTTTAAAAAATATACCCATGCGGATAACGATCAAAGTGCTGAATTAAAATTGACTCCAGATGGTAAAGTTATCATTGTTGGCAACTCATCTCCTAATCCTAATACAACTTATAATGATGTGCTTTTAATTAAAACGGATTTGAACGGAAATTTGATTTGGCGTAAGCGATTTGGTGATGCTTTTGAAGAAGTATATTTAACCTTAGAAGTTGTGAAAAATAATACCGAATATGTATTAGGTGGTAGGCATGGCTACTACAGTACTGGTAATCCTTATTTTGATATGAGTATTATGCGGACAGATACGGCAGGTAATATTATTTGGCAGCAACAATATGGTACACCAAGTGGTAATGAGCCAGCTGGTTCTGTTATACAAACATTAGATAGTGGTTTTGTGTTTAGCGGAACATACAATAACCAGGGAGCTCTATTGAAAATAAATAAAAATGGTAACCAACAATGGATAAAGTATTATGGTTTAATTACCAATGGTTGGATTGCTAATGTAAAGCAATTACTTGATTCTTCTTTTATCATGATTGCCTCAGATATATACGCAGGTAACAATAAAAATACTGCACACTTAATTAAAGCGGACAAAAATGGGGATCAATTATGGAAAAGAGTCTATCCAAATATTGTAAATAGAGATAATTATTTTTATGGATTTAATTGCACGTATGATGGTGGTTTTATAATGACTGGTATGTTTGTTTTTGGGCCTGCTCCTTACAACAATTTGTGGTTAGTAAAAACAGATAGTTTAGGTTGTGATAGTGTAACTTGTAGTTATTTGGTAACGGATGTGAAAGATATAAGTTATGAATTAGGAGAGATGAGTTTGGCACCAAACCCTACTAATGGCTTGCTTACTATTAGTAGCCCAAATGATTTCACGAAAATTGAGTTACTTAGTCTTACAGGGCAAACTTTATTATCTGAAATCGTTAATACAAAAACACATCCAATACAGTTACAAAATTTTGCAGAGGGAATTTATTTTGTGAGGGTTAGTTATGCTGATGAACAAAGTGTTATGAAGAAAGTGATTGTAAGTCGTTAAATCCCTACTTCGTCACATCATACAAAAATCCTTTTCCTTTATTATACTTTTGAAAAATCTTTAAAAGATAATTGATATCATCTGTTTGCATAAAGTCGGGGCATTTTTCAACAGCTGCATAATTTTCTTTTTCAGTTAATACGCCATAAATAGTAACACGTATATTGTTGTTGTGCGCTTGCTTTACTTGCTCTGCGGTTACTTGATTGGTGTGCATCGATAAACCAAAAAAATCATGCTGTTTTACTTTTTGCAAGCCTTCTTCAAAATCTTCAGCTAAAATAAATAAATGGGTATTGTTTTTTTTATCCTTTATTACTTGTAAAAAATCAGCGAAGGGATTCTCAATAAACACATGCTCGTTTAAGTCATATTTATTAATAGTGTTAACGATGGCACGAGCATATACGCCATAATAGGCTTGATTAAAATCAGATAATTTAATATCCCAGGTAAAGGTGTAGTTTTTAGGATGAGGAATTTTCTCAATAAACTCTTCGAGCGAAAGCAATTTTGAGTTTTTAAAAAAATTGGATTGCACTTCACAGTTATTCATGTCTGCCCAATTCATATCTTTAATTGCACCCGAACAAGAAGTATTATCTTGTAACTTACTACTATGAGTAATCACTAATACGCTATCTTTTGTCATCTGAATATCCATTTCGGTTCCATCAGCTCCTCTATTTAAACAAGATTCAAATCCGGGCCAAGAATTAACAGGATAGCGAGAGTAAAAACCCATGCCTGCATGACCAAAACAACCAATTTCATTATTATTCAAATTCTCTAAATGAAAAGTAGCGGGATCTTTAGAACAAGAAACCGTATTGAGTAAAAAAATTATGGAAATGAATCTTAGCAAGCTAATATATTTAAACCACATAGGCACATAGAAAATTGAAACTATGTGCCTATGTGGTTAATTTTTATACTACAATACAATCACGCTTCGGTTCTCTACTACCCCTTCGACTCCGCTCAGGGTGACAGCTAGAACTAACAAACTCATGATGGCGCAAAAATTATACTACCAACTTTTTATAACGCGGGCGTTTTGGTTCCACATTACCTAAACGTTTTTTGCGATTCTCTTCATACTCTGTATATCCGCCTTCAAACCAATAGACTGAACTATCGCCTTCAAAGGCTAAGATATGCGTACACACACGATCTAAAAACCATCTATCGTGACTAATAATTACGGCGCAACCTGCAAAGTTTTCTAACCCTTCTTCTAAGGCACGCAACGTGTTTACATCTAAATCATTGGTAGGCTCATCCAGTAACAAGACGTTACCTTCATTTTTTAAAGCCATCGCTAAATGTAAACGGTTACGTTCTCCACCCGATAATACTGATACTTTTTTTCCTTGATCGCTTCCACCAAAGTTGAAACGAGAGATATAAGCTCTTGCATTCATTGGTTTTCCACCTAAAGTAATATTATCTAAACCACCGCTTAATATATCATACACGGTTTTATTTGGATCTAAATCTGCATGAGATTGATCGACATAAGAAATTTTTACAGTTGGTCCTACTTTAAAATCACCCGAATTAGGCGTTTCTTGTCCCATAATCATACGGAACAAGGTTGTTTTACCAGCACCGTTTGGCCCAATAATACCAACAATTCCAGCAGGTGGTAATTTAAAGTTTAAGTGTTCATATAATAATCTATCTCCAAATCCTTTTGATACTTCAACGGCTTCAATAACTTCGTTACCAAGACGAGGACCGTTAGGAATGAAGATTTCTAATTTTTCTTCTTTATCCTTAATGTCTTCATTCATCATTTTATCGTAGTTATTTAAACGGGCTTTTTGTTTTACGCCACGTCCTTTCACTCCCTGACGAACCCAGTCTAACTCACGTGCCAAAGTTTTTTGACGTTTAGATTCTGTTTTCTCTTCTTGTTTTAAACGATTTCCTTTTTGCTCTAACCAAGAAGAATAGTTTCCTTTCCATGGAATACCTTCTCCACGATCTAATTCTAAAATCCAACCAGCAACGTTATCTAAGAAATAACGATCATGCGTTACGGCAATAACAGTTCCTTTGTATTGTTGTAAGTGAATCTCCAACCAATCAACCGATTCTGCATCTAAGTGGTTGGTAGGCTCATCTAATAATAAAATATCTGGTTCTTGTAATAACAAACGGCATAAAGCCACACGACGACGCTCACCACCTGATAAAATTTTGATTGGCGTATCGCTTTCTGCACAACGCAATGCATCCATAGCGCGCTCTAAACGAGAATCTAAGTTCCATAAATCATGTTGGTCAATTAAGTCTTGCAATTGAGCTTGACGATTAATTAACTTATCCATTTTATCTGGATCGTTTAATATTTCTTCGTCCATGAACTTATTGTTCACTTCTTCAAATTCATTTAAAATATCTACATGTTTTTGCGCGCCTTCGCGAACAATTTCAATCACTGTTTTTGTTTCATCTAAATTTGGTTCTTGTTCTAACAAACCAATGCTGTAGCCAGGGGATTGATGGATTTCTCCTAAATAATCTTTATCTAAACCAGCCATTATTTTTAATAAGGATGATTTACCTGAACCGTTTAAACCTAAAACACCAATTTTGGCTCCGTAATAAAAGGAGATATAGATATCTTTTAATACTTGTTTTTGTGGCGGATGTATCTTAGATACATTTACCATACTGTAAATAATTTGTCTTCCTACTTCTGACATAATAAATAAAATTTGAGGTTATAAAGTTAGTAGAAAAAGCCATAAATACTATAGGATTCATTTAAAAAGTATTTTCTACTGTTCTTTTTTCTTGAAAAAAAAGAACCAAAAATTCAAGGTGAAAGACCAACCACCATTTACCCCGCAAAAACCTGCCCCGAATGGCGGTTCGCTCTCTTTCACCAAAGCCAACCGCACACTTACCAATGTATGCAGTGATGCAAATCACTTAAACAAAAAAAGTGCTTTACGTTTAATAAAGCACTTCTTTTATAATTATACTATTTAACTTATTTAGCTAAGGTTTTCCATTTGCTGTAATAATCTGTGGTGATTTGCTTAATTACATGTTTAACAGCTCCTGCCCAAAAATTACGTAAGCCAATGCCCATTGGTTTGCCAATTATTCTTTCAAGTATTAAAACATTTTTAGTTTTAATATCGAAAACAGCAACATAAATCGAAGCTTCGTCGCTGGACTTATTAAAACTTTCTACAACAAAAGAAACACCAATACCTTCTGTTTTTTCACCCTGTCCTAATTTAGAGATTACTTTAGCAACAGTTTTTTGCGCATCGTTAAATTTAAAAGTATTAAAACTCATTAAGTCGTCGGTACTAATGGCGTAATTTGCTTTTTCAGTAGGTGTTACATCATAAAACACCTCGTTTTTCTGAAAAGCCTCTGCAATTTTAAAATTTTTAGGTTCGCTTTGTATTAAGCCGTTCCAATTAGGCATCCATTTGTTTTTCAAATCTGATGCGCTTGCAGGCCCTGCTCCCATAGCTTGATCAAACTGACCAACCATTTTTGCTTCCGTAAAATTTAATCCGTACCAAACAATGCTTTTTGCACTGAATACATCTTTTGCTGTAAACTGAGCAAAACCAATACTAGCAGTAGCCAACAATAATGATAAAACTATTTTCTTCATTTTTTAATTTTTATGATTACAAAATTACACTTTATCAAATTAATTGCAATTGATTTTCATCATCCTTTTGGAAAATAAACTAAATGTTTTTCGTTGTACATACGGATATATTTTGTGGCCATTTCTTTTTTATTTTTTTTATTTAAAACCTTATATTCATTGTAAATGGTTTCGTCGCGTTTTAAATACTCTTCCATTTTGTCAATACTAAATGGGGTAATTTCTCCGCTATAAAAATCAAATAAATATTGTCTTATCTCTCTTACTTTTTGGGCATTACTACCAATAGGAGCATTCATAAAAGGGTCGTAACCGGGCGAATAATTAGTAACCTCAACAGTGCCAATGAAATTACTGATTGAGCCAAAAACAGGAATTCTGTAAAAATTTTTATCTTGATTGATGAAAATAATATTGTTTTGGCAATAGCCCCAAACTTGTTCCGATTTCATTTTTGTAATGGAACCATCTCGCTCTGTATATTCAATAAATTCTTCTTCAATTAATTTTGAATAAAAATCTAATTGATCTTTATTAATTTTAGTAATAATTTTTTCTTTTGGAATAGGCCAATTGTATCTAAAATCTTGATAACCTAAATACAAGCCTTCATACAACCTAAAATCTTTAGTAAAAGCAACAGAATCTTGGGCTTTAATATGCGTAAAGCAAAAAAAGTAACAAAAAACTAAAACTAAACTAAATCGCATACTGTAAATATCTAAATTATTTGTAATTTAATGCTATAAATTTACGGCATGCGGTTATATTTTACATTTTTTATCATACTTGCTTTCTTTGGATTAAGAGCGCAATCAGTTTTTAATACTGAGTTGATTTCTAAATTAGAACATACAAGTACTAACGAAATAATAAATGTACTAGTGCTTACAAAACCAAATACAGAAATTAATTATTCCGAATTTCCTGACATTCAATTCAATTACCAAGCTGGCAATATTACTTCCATCAGTGGCAGTGTTTCAACTATTAAACAACTATCGATTTTAAAAAATATTGTAAGAGTAGAGTATACTAAACATCATTTACAATTAATGGGTGATACCGCTCATATTAGAAACAGAATTAAAAATATTAAAACTGGATTAAGTCCTCTTGCTCAGCCTTATGATGGCAATGGCGTTATTGTTGGAGTAATAGATTCTGGTACAGATTTCAATCACCCTGATTTTAAAGATGCTAATGGAAACTCTCGGATCAAGTATTTATGGGACATGACAAAAGCTTTAGCGGTAAATACACCTACGCCTTTTGGCTATGGACAAGAATGGAATAATACACAAATAGATTTAGGATTGTGTACGCACAGCGATGTTGCGCAATTTGGGCATGGCACACTTAGCACTGGAATTGCAGCAGGAAATGGATTTTCGGTAAACAAATATGAAGGTATGGCGCCAAAGGCTGATATAATTGTAGTGGCAATGGATTTTAATAGACCTGGTTTTACTATATCTGATGCACTACAATACATCATCACAAAATCACAATTATTAAATAAACCTGTAGTAATTAATGCTAGTCTTGGTGATTATTATGGAAGTCATGATGGCTCAGATTTAGAAACACAACTTATTAATGGTTTAATTTCAAATGTGCCAGGCAGAGCCTTGGTTGCAGCTTGTGGTAATGCTGGCCGAGTAAAATTTCATGTTGGATATAATGTTATAAATACCGACACCAATTTTACTTGGATTAAGAACAACTTAAATACAATTTCCTTTTCTGAATATGCCGACACATCGCAAATAAAAAATGTGATGTATAGCGTTGGGGTTACTCATCCCAATTTAATTGATATTGGAGCAACTACTTTTAAGCCTTATAACTATGCCTTAAACACCGTTAAAAGAGACACCATATACCGTAACAGTAACAGAATCGGAATTATTGAAAGCATAGCAAGCATCAATTCATACGGAGTATATGAATTATCGGTTTCAATTAACGCAGACAGCTTAAACTATTTATGGAGCATAGCACATACAGGAATTGGGAGGATAGATTCGTGGAATTTTGATTATGTAACCACTAATTTACCTTCAGCATCTAACTATCCAAAAATTACTAAATATAAAATTGCTGATACCTTGCAAACCATTGTAAGCGGTTTTCAATGTAGTGATGAAGTAATTGCCGTTGGAAATTATATTAATAGAAATAGATACATTGATGTAAATGGAAACACGCAAATTAAAGCTGAAACACCAGGGCAACTTCACGAAAGTAGTAGCACTGGGCCAACCAGAGATAATAGAATAAAGCCAGATATAGCAGCTACAGGTGCAAATATTATGGCAGCGCTCCCAATTAGTATGCTAGCCACCTATGCTATTAGTTTTCCAAGTGTTGTTGCTCAAGGTGGCTATCACCGAACTGCTGGCGGAACATCTGCTGCTAGTCCAATAGTAGCTGGATTAGCTGCCTTATATTTTCAGAGAAATCCAACAGCAACTAATCAACAATTAAAGCAAGCTATTATCAATTGTGCTTATAGCGACTTTTATACCGGAGCAAATTTACCAAGCAACAGATGGGGTTACGGAAAATTAGATGGTTTTGCAACAATGACGTGCGGAGAAGTATTAGATAATATTAAAATTTTAAGTAATCAGGAAACCATACAAGCATTTCCTAATCCTTTATCAAACGAAACTAACTTACTATTTCCCAATGCTGAAAGCAAAAAAATCAAACTCTACAATTCATCTGGACAAATGGTAATGGAAGATTCTTGTGAATCCATCAATTACATATTAAAAAGAAATCTTTTAGCTTCGGGCTTATATTTTATTTTAGTGGAAGAAAAAAATGTGTCTTATAAAATTAAAATCGTTATTTTGTAGTTAAATGAATAACACTATTTCACATACTATTTTAATTATTTCTGCGTTTACATACCAATGAAGTCTTGTCTTTATATATTTTTATTATTTGTAGTACTTAGTTCTAATTTGTTTTCACAAGGACGAAGAAGAAATTTTCGTCAGCATGAAGTAGGCTTTATGGTTGGTGGAGCATATTACATTGGCGATTTAAATCCCAGAAAACAATTTAACTTAACTCAACCTGCAGCAGGTGCATTTTACAGATTTACGCCAAATTACCGCTATGCATTTAGGGCAGGTATTAATTGGGGAAATATTATGGGAGATGACTCTCAAAGTGATGATGCTGATCAAGTTCAACGAAATTTAAATTTTAAATCTCAAATTATAGAATATAATATTATTGCGGAATTTAATTTTTTAGAGTATCGTATTAGTAATGATAAATACAAATTCACTTCTTATTTGTTTTTAGGAATAGACATTTTTAGCCATAAGCCAAAAGCTAATGTTAATAATAAATGGACTGATTTAGAGCCATTACATACCGAAGGGCAGGTAAAAGGATACAAATTAACACAAGTATCTATTCCGTTTGGTATTGGTGCAAAAATGAATGTATCAAAACAAGTAGGCATTGGTTTTGAATGGGGACCTAGAAAAACATTTACAGATTACTTGGATGATGTGAGTGGGACCTACCCAGATTGGGAAACCACACAAGCTTTTAATAAAAATACCATAAAATTTACCGACAGATCTAAAAATGCTGGCAGCAATGTTAATAAGATGCGTGGCAATCCAAGAACAAAAGATTGGTATTTCTTTTTTGGAATTACATTAAACATCAAGCTTAATTTTAAAGCTCCACCTTGTTATTCTTATAATCATTAAGAACCTATTTCTTTTTTGATTTCGTTTTTTCTTCGTTCCAGGTTTTGTATTCGTTTTGCTGTTCTGGTCTAAAAGCTGGCATTCGACGTAATGGTTCACACTCTTTTAAGGTAGCATAACAATCTGCAGGTAGCTGCTGATATAAGGCAGTTCCTTTTGTTTTCCATGCAATCATTTCATCACTCACATCTTTCACAACTTTGCCAGGATTACCAACAACTACTTTTCTATCTTCAATAACCGTATCGGCAGGTACAAAACATAAAGCGCCTATAATACAATTATCGCCAATCACACAATTATCCATTACAACAGCATTCATACCCACTAGCACATTCTTTCCAATCGTTCCGCCATGTATAATAGCACCATGGCCAATGTGAGCTGCTTCTTTTAGTAAAACAGTTGTGCCCGGAAACATGTGTATGGTACAATTTTCTTGCACATTGCATCCGTCTTCAATAATAATTTGTCCCCAATCGCCACGTATAGCAGCACCTGGGCCAACGTATACATTTTTACCAATAATCACGTTACCAGTAACGGTTGCGTTTGGATGAATGAAAGACGATTTATCTATTACTGGTTTGTAACCATTGAACTCGAAAATATTTGCCATTGTAATAAATTTAGATTTTAAAACTCACTCTTTAAATGGAACTTAATTTCAGGAAATTTGGTTTGCGCCATTTCTAGTAACCAAGCCGATTCTGCTAAAAACACCAAACGATTTTCTTTATCGTAGGCAATGTGGTTTGATTTGTCAATTAAAAATTCATCTAGTTTTTTCTTATCGCTACACTCAATCCACAAGGCTTTATATAAATTTACCGAATCATAACCACAAGAAGCATTATACTCCGATTTTAAACGATGCTGAATAACCTCAAACTGTAAAGCTCCCACCGTGCCAACAACTTTACGTCCATCTGCTTTTTTAGTAAATAATTGGGCAACACCTTCGTCTGTTAACTGCTCTAAACCTTTTTGCAATTGTTTAGTTTTCATTGGATCCAAATTAGTCACATATTTAAATAACTCAGGTGAGAAACTAGGTATACCTTTAAAATGAAATTTAGCGCCTTCGGTTAAAGTATCTCCGATTTTAAAATTACCTGCATCATACAAACCAATAACATCACCAGGAAAAGATTCATCAATCACCGATTTTTGTTGCGCCATAAAAGCCGTTGGATTACTAAAGCGCATGTCTTTTTGCTCTCGCACATTGTAGTAATATTTATTACGTTCAAACTTACCTGATACAATTCTTAAAAAGGCAATTCTATCACGATGTTTTGGATCTAAGTTAGCATGAATCTTAAACACAAAACCGCTAAATTTAGGCGCTTCTGGCTCTATATATCCTGCCAAATCTGTATCTCTGCCTTGAGGTGTAGGTGCAATTTCCACAAAACAATCTAACAATTCTTTAATACCAAAATTATTTACCGCACTACCAAAAAACACGGGACTTACATTAGCTTTTAAATATTCGCGTTTATCAAAATCATCATATACGCCATCAATCAAGGTAATGTCGTCACGTAATTGATTCGCAAAATCTTCGCTAATGTATTTTTCAATTTCACTATCGTTTACGTTATCTAAAACAACACTTTCTTCAACTGTTGTTTTACTATCACCTTGAAAAAGAGATAATTTTTTCTCGTATAAATTATAAACACCTTTAAACGATTTACCAATACCAATTGGCCAGGTTAAAGGACGCACTCTAATTTTTAATTCTTTTTCAATTTCATCTAATAAATCAAATGCATTTTGGCCTTCACGATCCATTTTGTTTACGAACACTATCACAGGTGTGTTACGCATACGACACACTTCTAATAATTTACGTGTTTGAGGCTCTACTCCTTTTACACAATCAATTACCATAATTACACTATCCACAGCCGATAAAGTACGGTATGTATCTTCAGCAAAATCCTCGTGACCAGGAGTATCTAAAATATTAACTTTGAAATCGCGATAATCAAAAGCCATTACGGAAGTAGAAACCGAGATACCACGTTGTTTCTCAATTTCCATGAAATCGGAAGTGGTTGACTTTTTAATTTTATTTGATTTTACTGCACCCGCCGATTGGATAGCCCCACCAAATAATAATAATTT
>SYEI01000435.1 GCA_005800865.1 Bacteroidota bacterium
AGTAATCTGGCGTTCCAACTGCCGGCGCAGGAACCACATACGAATAAATTTGTACAGGATAATCTATTTGCATTTCCTCGGTAGTTGGTACAAAATTAAACACATCTGGTTCAGTTTTCTTAGCATTTAAAGGCAACTGCTTTTTAATTGGTCCAAAATATTTATTTGCAAACTCAAATATTTGCTCTGCTTTTACATCTCCCACAATAACTAAATAGGCATTATTTGGGCTATAAAATTTATCGTAAAAATCTTGACATTGTTTAGTGGTGTAAGCTGTTATCTCATCTAAATTACCTATAACATCAACCTTATAAGGATGTTGAGCAGGATATAAATGTTTATAGCGCTCAGATCCCATTCGATTATACCAATTATTTTCTCCTAAACGCAGTTCCTCACCTACTACTTCTCTTTCTGTATCTAATACTTTTTGGTCGAGAATTAAATTTTCCATTCTATCGGCTTCCATATCAAACACCTTTTCAATATTTTCTTTTGGTAATTCTTGCCAATACACCGTTCTATCAAATGTAGTGTATGCATTGATGCTTGCTCCTAACTTTTCCATTTCATGAATATACACATCTCCTTCGCCGCTGTATTTTTTTGAACCACGAAACATCATGTGTTCAAACATGTGCGCCATTCCTCTAACTCCATCCCATTCATCTTTACTACCTACTCTGTACCAAACTTCCATTTGCACCATAGGTGAAGTGCTTTTCTCACAAACAATTACTTTTAAACCGTTAGGAAGTGTAGTTGTTTTTATAGGGAAATCAATGGCCAATGTTTGTAGCGAAACAATAATGCTTAATAATAAAAATAGTTTTTTCATCACTTTATTTTTTAAAATTCTAATCCTAAACCTATCACAAAACCTTGATTAAATTTACCATAAGGTCCATAGCCCAGTATGTAATCAATGCGTATGATTTGTAAAATATGCTCAATACCAAAATTAATTTCGTAATACTGATCTAGCTTATCGTTAAACAATACGTGTCCTCCAACAACTTCTTGTATTCTGTATTTTTTTAAAAGAGGCACCTTATTAAAAATAAATCCATTAAAATGATGTTCGGCATGCGCTTCGGCATACCAGTTTTTTGTACTGTAAGTATAGTAAGGCAAAAGCTTAAATGAATTTAAATAATCGTTATTTGCCAATATGGTTTGGTTACCATCAAAATGTTTATAATCCATAAATTCAACATACTTACTGGTTAAAAAGTAACCCCCTTTTAAACGATAAGCAAAGGTTCCAAACAAGCCTAACTTAATATTATCATCAATCACCATTTTAGCTAAATCATAATCCGCTTTGGTATTTAAGCCTGGAATAGCTTTCGTATATTGAACATTAATGATAGGAAACTTACTGCCAACAATAATTTTTTGATGTGGTCGTGTGTAATATTTTTGTTTGAAACGTATTGAGAAACCCAACTCCACAATAAATGAATTATTTACTGCAAAACTAGAATCATCAGTGTTTGGACGCAATGGATCATTACTCGTAAATAATTTAGTTTTATTATCTACCCATAAATCAAAAGCTGTATTTCTGAGGGATGAACGTTCAGCATATTCAGTATTAAAATAAACGATTAAACCATTTATCAATTCATTACGATAACCAAACGAAGCATAGGATTTTTTATAGAGCTTCATAAAATTTTCATTATCAAATAATGTATAAGACGTATTCATGGTAGCATTAATAGGATCGTTACCATTAAACTGCTGAGCAGTAGTTCCTACTTTTACATTAACCGATTCAAACTTTTCGGGTTTAAATACATATTTCCAATTAGCGGTGCCTCCCCACAAATAATTAGAAAAGCCGTATCTAACCGTTGTTGCCAAATCATGACTACGGCGATCTTCGTATCGTTTAGTCATATTTACTTTTATAGAGGCGTTTATTCCTTCTACCGTATTATACTGAACGCCTGATGTTAAAAGTCCCGACGTATTTAAACTAAATTGCTTTGCCGTTTTATTATAGCTATAACCTAAAATCAAATCGTTAAGCGTTAGTTTATTTCCTTTTCTATCAATACTATCTTTATAGCGATCTGTATTTTTAATAGCTCCTATGCTATCTTTTTTTCTATAATCAGCTTGTTCTTCGTAGGTTAATGGTACAGGTCGAGATTCCTTCCAATAACCAGTATCTTTTTTATTAGCACCATCTTCCACTTTTAAGACTTCATTCTTAAAGAATTTTTTCGGGAATACTGGATTCATATCATAATCAGAAAAAACGGCATTAAAATAACCATCGCCAACAAAACCAAATACTTTAAAATTAAAAGTCATGTTTAAACCCGTTGGCATCCAAATACTATCATTTACTGGCGCGTTTAATTGTTTGATATGTAAAGTATCAACAAAATCAATTTTTGCATCCTTTGTTAAATAAACATCTGCGCTATGTACTCGCCACGTATTTTCTTGAATATAAATAATTCCTCTGAAGCAGGGATCTGTTTTACGTTTTGGTGTAATCTCAATCTTATTCAACATTTTACCGTCTTCAAAGGTTGTTCCTAATAATTTGTAACGATAAGATAACAAAGCGTTTTCGTTGATAGGAGAAATAAAAGGTCTATCGCTTAATCCATCTAATGTGATTAAATTTTCGTACACGCTAAATTTCATGTCGCTTACCTGATTAAAACTAAATGCTTTATTATCGCCACTTACGCGACTAGAGTACATAATTTCTTTTTCGTCATTAGGCTTGCGGTAATGATACTTTGTTTCACTTTCACTTAAATACACAACTCCCAATAAGGTTGAGTCAATCTTCTCTCCACCAGAATTCATGGCGTTAATTAATTTCACCATTTTTTTAGGAAAATCTTTTAAGCGCTGTAAACCTTTAATATAGGCTTTGCAAGTAAAAGCATTTACTTCGTTTAAATAAAATTTTCGTTTTTTGATGGCTGCTCTGATAACAGCATAAGCTGGGTCTTCCCCATCTTTAATCACCACTTCTTTTAGTTCGTAGCTTTCGGGGCTAAGTGCTACATTTTTAATTGTATTACCATCTACTATAATTTTTTCAACTTTCTTTTTATAACCAACGTATTGAAATATTAACTCATAAGTACCAGGTGCTAATTTTAAAGAGTAAAACCCATCCGCATTTGCATTTGTACCTTGAGTGCTTCCTTTTACTAAAACAGATGAAAAAGATAAGGCTTGATTTTTCTCATCAGTAATTTTTCCGCTCACCAATACTTGTTGTGCGGATAAAACCAGAGAAAATAAAACCAGAAATAAAGAAAGTAACGACTTTTTCATATGTATAAACAGACGTTTAAGATACTGAAAAAGTTACAGTTCACTCTTAAATTAAAACACATTTTATCTTAAATTATTAATAAAAAAAAGCGCTAACATACTGTTAGCGCTAAATATTTAAATTATTCAAATAAGTAACTACTTATCCTTACTCATCATAATTTGTTTCTCTAATGAGAAAGTATCTGTTTTTCCAATTTTCAATACAGCTTTTTCCTCAGTGGTTTTAAAGCCTTTTTTAACTACTTTAATAGTGTAAGTTACATCTCCTTTTAAAGTAATAAAATATTCTCCGTTATCATTAGTGATAGTAGTAGCAACAACTGATCCTGCTTCATCTAAAATTTGTACGTCTACAGAGGCGATTCCACTACCTTGAAAAGCATCACGAACTGTTCCTTTTAAAATGCTTAAACCAGAGTTCATTTTCTTTTTACCGTCTTTTTCTAAAATAGCATAAGTAGATAAATCTGCTTTGTAAATATCACTTTCACCTAAGCCACCTTTACGCTCGCTAGCAAAATAAGCTGTTTGGGCATCGGCACTCACCACTAAAGGACCATCTTTAAATACTGTATTAATTGGGAAACCTAAGTTTACAGGTTTTGTCCACTTATCACCTTCTAAAGTTGACTTAAAAATATCGTAAGAACCCATAGATGCTTTTCC
>SYEI01000436.1 GCA_005800865.1 Bacteroidota bacterium
CAATGTATCTTTTAATGTGTTTAATTTATAATTCACCAATCCTTTAGCGATCACTTCTTTAATACTCGTTTGTGGTTTGTTATAAATTATATATGCTTTACCATATTCAGGTGAAAATGACTTTTTAATAAAGCTCTTATTTGGAATTTCTTTAAATAGAGTTAATTCAATGCGTTGACTGTCCCTTGCACTTATCAATTCTTTTGTAAATGCAATTAGTTCTTCGGAGCCATCATACATTAAATTTTTATTTTGATCCTTAATCCCCACTATCTTAAATTTAGAATCGGGTAAATAATTGAGACTAAAATTTCCAGCGCCATCTGTTTTACTAATATATAATGGTTTGTCCTTATATATAATACTATCATTAGCATCTGCTTTATATAAGCCAATTAAAATTTGTGAAGCAGGTTTTTTATCTGTAGCGTTTAAAATTTGTCCTGATAACTTTAAACTATCAATGGTTGAGCCTGTACTAAAGATGTATTCGAAGTTTTGTAACACATTAGCTTCGTTTAAATCTGTTACTGAATTACCAAAAGCCATTTTATAGGTTGTATTTGGCAAAAGTTCTTCATTAAATGTAATTTTCAATTTTTTACCAGATGCTTGAATATCTGGCATCTCTTTAGTTTGCGGTGTAATAATAAATTGATTTGCCACATCCTTTAATACAATGTATTCGTTAAACTGAACTTCAATAACCTTGGTATTAAAATTTAAAGAAGCGTTTTCTGGTTTATAAGTTAAAGCCTTAGGCGGCGTGTCATCTTTTTTACCACCTGTTAAAGGAGTTACCTGAGCGCATTGTGCACATAAAAAAACGATACATATATATATGAGTAATTTTTGCAATTTTTTTATACAAAGTAAGCGATTTTTTGGAAATCGATATACATATATATAATAAGTAACAATTTTTACAAAATAAGTCTTTTCATACTGACGAATTGACGTTAAAAACTTTTTGGCATTCATTTGGCTTTACCCAATCCAACAAGTATATTTGTTTAACAACTTAAACCCTCAGATTATGTTTGATCAAAATGAATTTAAAAAATACGCCACTAAACATGTTGGCATCAATAGCTTAACTTACGATAGTTATGTATCTGCTATTACTCCTGGAATTAGAAATTTAACTCCAAATATTATTGAAGAAAGACAATTGAACGTTTCGGTTCTGGATGTATTCTCTCGTTTAATGATGGACCGTATTATTTTCTTAGGAACTGGTATTAACGACCAAGTTGCTAATATCGTTCAAGCTCAATTATTATTCTTAGAATCAGTAGATCCTAAAAAAGATATCCAAATTTACTTAAATTCTCCAGGCGGATCCGTGTATGCTGGTTTAGGTATTTATGATACTATGCAAATTATTAAACCAGATGTAGCTACTATTTGTACAGGTATGGCTGCAAGTATGGGTGCTGTATTACAATGCGCTGGTGCTAAAGGAAAACGTACAGCTTTAAAACATGCACGTGTGATGATTCACCAACCATTAGGTGGTGCTGAAGGACAAGCTTCTGATATTGAAATTACTGCTCGTGAGATTCAAAAATTGAAAAAAGAGCTGTATGAGATTATTGCTTTACACAGCGGACAAACTTATGAGAAAGTTTGGGCTGATAGTGATCGTGATTACTGGATGATTGCTCAAGAAGCAAAAGACTACGGTATGATTGACGAAGTTTTAATGAAAAAATAATTTTCGCAATAAATGAAAAGGCCCGCTATCGAAAGATAAGCGGGCCTTTTTGTTTTTTAGTTAATAGAACACTGATAACAAAAATGATTATGATAAATTATGATTAGAAAACAGGAACACGGATCGGACGGATAAAGCTGATTTACACAGATTTTTTAATAGTCAATCTGCATGAATTTTTCAATCTGTGTAAATTTGTCAAATCCGTTTCATCGGCGTTCCTATTAAAAAGAGAACCTAATCTTCTGCTACATCAATGATAAAATCTTCTTCACTAAATTTTACTGTGTTAGCTTTATGAGGATTTAATGCCACTCCAAAATGCTTGGATTTTTTTGATTAGAATTAGCTTCGATAATTTCTAAAATAATAGAAAATACTTTTTCTGACCAACCCAATATTAAAGTGTGATTTGTTTCTAAAACACGCGAACGACCTTTTTTAATTCTTCTAACTTTTCCATCAATGCCAGAAGAAATTGTACCAATTAAAATAGAGATTAAAAATAAACTTCCTAATGTAGCAATTAAACGAACCGCACGAAATGCCCACACTGGCCCATCACCACCCATTGCACCAGGATCTATGGTTGACATTAGTATTTGCCAAGAGCCTTCTATAAAGCCTAAACCTTCTGCGCCTGGTTCATCCGAACTTGTGATTCCAAAAATTAATATAATAGCACCTAAACTCAACACCAAGAATAAGGAAAAAATGGCAAGCCACTTAATAACTCCCATCGGTCCTGAGGCAATTGTATTTTCAAAATAATAGCGCGTTTTTTCACTGAAAGATGGTTTTTGCATAAAAAATAAATTTAGAATTGTATTGTAAAAATAGCAGTTTATATGGATTTTCAAATAAACAAAGTTTTAAATGCTACGGAATATCAAAATAACTTTAACCGCTAAAACTTCTAAATTTTCTTTTGAATTAAATACAACTGATACAACACATCTTTTGCAGTTAATTTATAAAATGCTCTAGAATGTACCGTAACAAAAAAACTATGTAGTTTCCTTGGAAACAAAAAAGGAAATTTTGTTGGCAAAAAATATTGCTTAATACTGTTTTTCTTAATTGACTTAACAACACGCTCATTAATTGTTTCTTTTTTAATGATTACAAAACCGAGGTCTTTAACCATCAATTCAACTTCTTCAAGGTTTTCTTTTTTAATAATATCGCCAAAAGCAAAAAAAGAAGTATTATGCATAGATAACTTTACTTTTTTAAAAAACTCTAGTCTAGACGAATAAGCATGTGAAGATTCTAAATTTAAAATTAAATCGAATTTTTCTTCGGCATTAAATGTTGTTGCGTCACTAGTTATAAAACGAATTTTTGGTAAAAATTTAGATGCAAATTTAATATTTGCTGAACTCAAATCGATGCCTGTGATTTTTGAAATGCCATAGTAATTTTCCATAACATAGCATCCTCCTCCTCTACCACAACCAAACTCAAGTGCACTCCAATTTTTCCCGACATCATTAATGCCTGGCACCATATTTAGCAACTTCATATATAATGAAATATGATGATAATCTTTTTGATCAGTTATATTAATGATTGTATTGTCTTCTGTATCATAACCTAAATTCATAAACCTCCTCTTCCTGCCAAAAAGTAAGGCCGATATCGCTGAGGTTTGATATAATATAAAGCGTAATTTTTTTTTCACAACAAAAACTAAAAATTAATAAATAGATACCTATTTGAAAAGTTTATCGCCAAATGCTAAGATATAACTATTATGTTTTAAAAAGAAACTCTTTATGCACTTCCCATCTCTCATCATTATACTTTAATAAACAGAAGGAATGACAAGAAAAAGATTTGTAGTACAATTTACCCTTAAAAGTTTCCCATATTTTATAAAACACAGCTTTTTTCAAATCTCTAAAAGCAATAGTGATATGTGGATGAAAACCACGCATATCATCTGATTGGTTAAAAATATTCAAATGACGTTTTACATGACTCACCAATTGCCTTTGCAAATCAAACAATTCTGTTTGTTCTTCAACATTAATAAAAATAACACGAGGCTCAAAACAATCGTAGTTATTTAAGGAAATTGGAAACTGTGTTTTAAATTTAAAATCACTCAAGCATTCAATTAATTTATTCTCTTTACTTTCATCAAAAGAAAAGGGCATGTGAAGAGTAATATGCCCCGGAGAACGCAAGGCTCCTTTTGACTGGTAATTATCAGAAATAGATTGCTTGATGTTTTGAATCTCAGACAATAAGGGTTCGGGAGGAACTATGGCAATGAAATATTTTTGTAACATTAAATCTTCACGCCAATTACTAATACATCATCCACTTGTTCCTGATTACCTTTCCAATCTAAAAATGCTTTATTAAGCGCATTATATTGATCGTCGATAGGCAAATGTGCCGACTGAACTAAAATATCTTTAAATTTATTGTATTTAAACTTTTTACCTTTTGGTCCTCCAAATTGATCCGCATAGCCGTCAGTGAAAATATAAACACAATCATCTTTTTGGAGCTGAACAGTATGATTTGTAAATATATCAGCTATTCCATCTTTGTTATTACCAATGTAACATTTATCTGCTTTAATTTCCATTAAGTCTGTTCCATAAAATACCTGTCTGTCCGAATTAACTTTGTATGTAGTAGAAATATTTTTTCTTAAAAGCCACAACGAGTTAAATACACCAGCATATTGCAAGGTTAATGTTTTATAATCTAAACTACATAATGCCAAATCCATTCCATCTTTTACTGCATTAGGATCATAAGATTGACGCAATGTATCATTCACCCCTGCATCAATATATTGTAAAATATCTGCCGGAACATTGAGTTTTTTATCTTGAATAGCTTGATTTAATAATTTTAATCCAATCACACTCATCATAGCTCCCGGCACACCATGCCCTGTGCAATCTACTGCTGCAAAAAACACTTTGTCTTCCGATTCATCTACCCAATAAAAATCACCGCTCACAATATCTTTTGGACGATAATAAATCATACTTTTTGGCAAAAGAGATTTTACATGTTGTTGAGTGGGAATAATAGACAATTGAATTCTTAAGGCATATCTAATACTATCCATTACTTCTTGCTCCTTATGCTTTAAAGCAGCCGTGCGCTCTTCAACAACTCTCTCTAACTCGTTTTTTGCTTTTTTTAAACGTTTATCTCTTAGTTTAAATAAAACAAAAGCTATCAATGCAAAAAATATTAATACTTCAGTTATACCTATCTCATAAGAAACAGCAATATTTAATTGTATAAATTCTAACAGCATCAATCAGTAAAAATTAAGAAATGTAGCAAACTATTTACTACTATATTTGTATATAAAAATAATCAAATTTACTTAACCACAAAACAATATATTACCAATGGCAGAAGATCTTCAAATTAAAGGAAACACTAAGGAGGAAAAATATCAGTCAATTATTCCGCAAATAAAAGCTTTAATAGATGGGGAAACAGACACTATTGCCAATATGGCAAATATTTGTGCTGCCTTAAAATATGGATTCAATTTTTTTTGGGTTGGGTTTTATTTAGTAAAAGATAATCAATTAGTGCTAGCGCCATTTCAAGGGCCAGTAGCTTGTACACGCATCCATTTAGGAAAAGGTGTTTGCGGAACAGCATGGAAAAACAATGAAGTGATTATTGTGGATGATGTAGACAAATTTCCAGGACACATTGCTTGTAGCTCATTATCAAAATCAGAAATTGTATTGCCAATCTATAATTCTAAAAATGAAATTATTGGTGTATTGGATATTGACAGTGATGAATATGCCACCTTTGATAAAACAGATGCATTGTATTTAAATCAAATTCTTAAATTGATGGGGCAATAATTTTTAGCCTCATATTTGTATATTCATTTTAATTTGATAATCTTTGAATAACAACTAATTTTTACTTTCTAAAAACTAAACTATTATATGGAAATTACTCGTGTATTTGACATTTTAGAACTATATAAAACAACTTATAAAAAAGAAGACGTTTTATCTGCCAAAGAAAACAAACAATGGAAAAAATATAGTAGCGACGATTTAATTACCAAAACTAACTCTGTAAGTTATGGCTTAATGTCGCTTGGACTAACCGAAAAAGATAAAGTTGCCATTATTTCAAACAACCGTCCTGAGTGGAACTTTTGCGACTACGGTTCCCAGCAAGCTAATCTTGTAACAGTTCCAATTTTTCCAACAATTAGTAATACTGACTTAACGTTTATATTAAATCATGGTGAAGTAACCACCATTTTTATTTCTGATAAATCCATTTATGCGAAATTAGTTGCGATTGAAAAAGAAATTCCGAATGTAAAACACATTATTAGTTTTAATCCTATAGAGGGCGTTATGTCTTTTGCTGATTTTATTAAATTAGGGGAACAAAACGCCAACCCTCAAAAATTAGCAGAAACAAAAAAAGCAATTTTACCAAGCAACCTTTTAACAATCCTTTATACATCAGGAACAACAGGAACACCAAAGGGAGTAATGATTACGCATCATAATCTAGTGTCTAATGTTACTGCTTGCCAAGGATTTGCTCCGTTTCAAAGCACCTGGAAAGCCTTAAGCTTTTTGCCGCTAAATCATGTGTACGAAAGAATGGTGAGCACTTTATATTTATATAAAGGAATTTCTATTTATTATGCCGAAGGTTTAGAAACGATTGGCGATAATTTAAAAGAAATAAAACCTCAAATATTTGTTTCAGTACCTCGTTTAATTGAACGCGTGTATGAAAAAATTACCGCTACTGGAGAAAAATTGACAGGCTTTAAACGTAAAATTTTTGATTGGAGTATGCGCATTGCCAATACTTACGAGCTTAACAATAAAAACAGTTTGTGGTATAAAATTCAACATAAAATTGCTGATAAACTCGTATTTAGTAAATGGCGCGAAGCAGTTGGCGGCAATTTAGTTTGTATAGCCTCGGGTGGGGCAGCATTAAATCCAAAATTAGAACGTATTTTTTTATGTGCAAATATTGTATGCTTACAAGGTTATGGCTTAACGGAAACATGTGTGGTTGTAAGTGTAAATAGATACGGAGAAGATAATATCCGAATTGGAACTTGTGGCCCTGTAATTAGTGGTGTAGATGTAAAAATTGCTGAAGAAGATGGTGAGATATTAGTGAAAGGACCTAATTTAATGATGGGTTACTACAAAAATCCAGAAGCTACAGCAGAAGTAATGGACAGCGAAGGATGGTTTCACACAGGTGATGTTGGAACTTTTATAGAGGGACGTTTCTTGAAAATTACAGATAGAAAAAAAGAGATTTTTAAAACAAGTTCCGGAAAGTACATTGCTCCTTTAATGATTGAAAACAAAATTAAAGAATGCCGTTTTGTAGAACAAAGTATGGTGGTTGGCGAAAATCAAAAATTTGCTTCCGCTATTATCGTTCCTTCGTTTGTTAATTTTAAAGAGTATTGTAAAGACCATAATATTACTTGGACTAACAACGAAGAAATGAGTGCTCACGAAGAATTAAAAAAACTCATTAACGATCACGTTAAAGTGATGAATAAATCGTTAGCCCCGTATGAACAATTAAAACGTGTAGGAATTTTAAGTAAAGAATGGAGCATTGAAGGTGGCGAATTAACGCCAAAAATGAGTTTAAAGCGTAAAATCATTAAAGAAAAAAATATAGACGCTATTAATAAAATTTTTGCTGTAGAGGACTAATCATTAATGCACCCAATCTCTGATAAACTAATTTCCTGGTACAAAAAAAACAACCGCGATTTGCCTTGGCGTAATATTAGCGATCCTTATAAAATTTGGTTATCAGAAATTATTTTACAGCAAACACAAGTTGTTCAAGGTTTAAATTACTATTTAAAGTTTACAGAAACGTTTCCAACGGTTGTTGATTTAGCAAACGCACCAGAAGATAAAGTGATGCGACTTTGGCAAGGTTTAGGTTATTATTCAAGAGCCAGAAATTTGCATGCGGCAGCAAAAGCTATTAAATTAAATCATAAAGGAAAGTTTCCACACACCTACGAATCGATTAAAGCATTAAAAGGTGTTGGAGATTATACGTCAGCGGCAGTCGCATCTTTTGCATATAACTTGCCTCATGCCGTAGTTGATGGAAATGTTTACAGAGTGCTATCTCGTTTATTTAATATAGACACACCTATCAATTCTACTCAAGGCAAAAAAGATTTTCAATTACTGGCAGATGAGTTGTTAAATAAAAAGCAACCCGCCTTGCATAATAGCGCCATTATGGAATTTGGAGCTTTGTGGTGCCGCCCTCAAAACCCAAAATGTGAAGAATGTCAGCTCCAAGCTCAATGCTTAGCCTTTCAAAATAAAACCGTTGCTCAACTACCGGTAAAGGATAAAAAAATAAAGATAAAAAACAGGTACTTACATTACTTCATCTTTAATTACAAAAACAACGTTTACATTCAAAAACGAACGGAAAAAGATATTTGGCAAAATCTATATGAGTTTTATTTGATTGAGACAGCTTCGCCAGAGCCAGCAGAGCTATTATTTAAAGATAAAGCACTTAAGAGATTAGTTTCAAACTTTAAAGTAAAATCAGTTACACCTGTCAAAAAACATATTTTATCTCATCAACACTTATATGCAACCTTTTATGAATTAGATCTAAAAACGGATTTAAAAAGTAAAGCTTTAGTAAAAATAAAACGTAGCGATTTAAACAACTTTGGCTTACCACAGCTCATCACAAAATACTTAAATCAATAGTCTCAAAATCCTGCTAAATTGGGAATAACTGCTTAAAACATCTGTCAACAGTCCTATTGGTCTGCGTTAAAATTTTTTATATTTGACAGTTGAAAAATCACTATTTAAACTTTAGTTTATAATCAGATTTTACAACTAAATGTAACTTTTGTGAGCAAACAGGATTCTATTTTACATACAGAAAACGACTCTTTAAAATTAAAAGGGATACACACAGAATATTATCCATCTGTGTTTTCAGGACATTCCCTTAAAATTGTTCACCCAACTCCCATGCTCAAAATTACTGAGTCAACATATTGGCAAGGCGTTGTTTTGTTTGTTATTTTTTCGATCTATGTTTTAATACGGGTTTCTGAACCCAGAAAAATATTGAAAGTTTTTACTTCTGTATTTAGTCTTCAAGAATCTAAACAACTGTTTAGAGAGGAATTTAAACTCACCAAAAGGTTGTCTATTTTATTAGGAATTGGTTTTATATTGGTTGTAGCCTTTTTAATCCAATTCACTAATCAATACTTTGGACTTATCCTGCATGATTACTCTCACTTACAACAATATGGCTTTTTTGTAATGGTTGTAAGCCTTGTTTATTTGGTTAAATTTTTTGCCAATTATGTTTTAGCCTTTATCTCATCAAACAACGAATTATCGAGGGAATATTTGTTTAATGTATTTGTTTTTGCTCAAACCATAGGCATTGTTATCTTTCCTTTAATTATTTGCCTGCAATTTACAAAATACCCAGCCGAGTGGTTTTTATACCCAGCGTTGATTATTTGTGCTGGATTTTACGGTTTAAGAATGTTTAGAGGCTTTATTATCTCAACCACCGAACAAAGCATAGGAATTCTCTATATTTTTTTGTACCTTTGTGCCTTGGAAATTTTACCAATGTTAGTATTGATAAAATTTCTTTTAGTTAATTTTTAAGCGTCGATTTTTATATGCCTACAAAGAAAAAAAAATCTATTAAAGCGTCTTCAAAAAAGGTAGCTTCGTCAAGCAAAAGCAAAAAGGCAGCGCGCCCAGTTGCAGCTTCTTCAAAAAAAGCAAAAACTAGCGTGAAAAAAACTGTGTCAAAACCAGTCTTGACAAAAAAAACAGCTACCAAAGCAAAAAAAATCACTAAAAAGGCAGTGGCAAAAGCTCCAGCTACCAAAGCAAAAAAAGCTTTAAAGCCAGTGGCAAAAAAAGCAACCGTTAAAGTTCCTGCTAAGAAAAAGGTAGTGGCTAAAAAAGTAGTAGCTAAAGCATCTGTTGCTAAAAAACCTACTCCTGTTGCTAAAAAAGCAAAAAAAGAAAGTGCTCCAGTTATTGTAAAAGCTCCTGTGGCTGCAAAAAATACTGCGCCTAAAGCAGAATTACCAAGTACAAGTACCGAAAAATTTGTAAAAGTTGGGGTTAAAACAAAAAAACAATTAGTAGCCGTAGCACCTCAACCTGTTATTGAAGTATCTAATTACCCTAAACATAAAGTTAAAACTATATTAATTTCTCAGCCTAAACCTGAGAATGATAAAAATCCTTATTACGAACTTTCAAAAAAATATAATTTAATTGAAACGTTTCGTCAGTTTATTAAAATAGAAGGTATTCCTGTAAAAGATTTTAGATCACAACGTATTGATATTTTAGAACATAAAGCAGTGATTTTAACTAGCCGTATGGCAGTTGACCATTACTTTAG
>SYEI01000437.1 GCA_005800865.1 Bacteroidota bacterium
TGTAGCAGTAGATGCAGTTAATTCTAGCGGTGGGATTGTTATTCCTATGTTATTAGAAGCATTGGGAGTAAAAACCATTCATAAAATACATTGCGAGCCTACAGGCCATTTTGCTCATAATCCTGAGCCATTGCCTGAACATTTAAGAGATTTATCGGAAGCTGTTGTAAAAACCAAATCGGATTTAGGTATTAGCGTTGACCCTGATGTTGACCGTTTAGCTTTAGTTTGTGAGGACGGAGAAATGTTTGGCGAAGAGTATACTTTAGTAGCAGTTGCTGATGCCGTATTACAACATCATAAAGGAGGAAATACAGTTTCAAATTTATCATCAACTCGTGCTTTGCGCGACGTGACAGAAAAAATGGGAGGCTCCTACTCTGCTTCGGCTGTTGGAGAGGTTAACGTTGTAAATATGATGAAATCTACCAACGCTATTATTGGTGGCGAAGGAAATGGTGGCGTTATATTACCTGAATTACATTATGGTAGAGATGCTTTAGTTGGTGTGGCTATCTTTTTAACACACTTAGCAAAGTATGGTAAATCATGTTCTATGCTTCGTAAATCATATCCTAATTATTACATTTCTAAAAATAAAATTGAGTTGACTCCCGAAATTGATGTCGACAAAGTTTTAGTAAACGTTAAAGAAAAATACGCTAAACAGCCTGTAAATACAGTGGATGGTGTAAAAATAGAATTTGATAAAGAATGGGTGCATTTACGTAAATCGAACACTGAACCTATTATTAGAATTTATAGCGAGAGCGAAAGCGTGAGTACGGCTGATGCTTTAGCAAAAAAAATTATTGAAGATATTAAAGAGATTATTAAAAAATAAGAATCTGATAATAGCTAAATAAAGGATTCATCGAAAACAAAACTTTACGAACTTTGCAGTTCAAAAATCAACATAATGAAAGTATATTTAGACAACGCTGCAACTACCAAATTAGACGAAAACGTTTTAGAAGCCATGTTACCATACATGCGAGAAGAATATGGGAACCCATCATCTATCCATGCTTTTGGACGTAAAACACGTTCTGCTATTGAAGTAGCTCGTAAAACCGTTTCTAAATTATTAAATGTTGCTCCCGCCGAAATATTTTTCACTTCAGGAGGAACAGAAGCCGACAATATGGCTATTAATCAAAGCATTCATTCATTAGGAATTAAACACGCAATTACTAGTAAAATTGAACATCACGCTGTTGAAACCACCTTACAACATTTAGAAAAAGAAGGAAAAATAAAATTAAGTTGGGTAAACGTTGATGCTAAAGGAAATGTAGATTTAAATCACTTAGAAGAATTATTGAAAACTAACGAGCGTTCTTTTGTAAGTTTAATGCATGCTAACAACGAAATTGGGACTTTATTACCATTAGAGCAAGTTGGAGAAATTTGCGCAAAGTACGATGCTATTTTCCATAGCGATACTGTGCAAACTATGGGGCATTACCCAATGGATTTACAAAAAATAAAAGTTCATTTTATTACCTGTGCAGCTCACAAATTTCATGGACCAAAAGGCGTTGGTTTTTTATATGTAAACCATACAGTAAAAATCCAACCAATGATATACGGAGGAGCACAAGAACGTAATATGCGCGGTGGTACTGAAAACACTCAGGGTATTATTGGTTTAGCAAAAGCATTAGAAATTTGTTATGCTGAAATGGATGAACATATTGCTCATATACAAGGTTTAAAAAACTATATGAAAGGGCAATTAGAAAAAGAAATTCCAGGAATTGAATTTAATGGCGAGACCTCTAATGAGAAAAGTTTATATACGGTTTTAAATTGTCGTTTTCCAGCTCACCCAGATGCCGAAATGATGTTGTTTAATTTAGATATTATGGGCATTGCTGCTAGTGGTGGTAGTGCTTGCAGTAGTGGCAGCAATCAAGGTTCTCATGTTTTAAGAGGTATTGGTGCGGATGTATCTCGCGCTTCTGTACGTTTTTCTTTTTGCAAATACACTACCAAAGAAGAAATTGATTACACGATTGAAAAATTAAAGGGAATGTTGAAGTAACTTAAATCAACTTTAACTCTTTTAATAAATCTTCGACTTCATTGTTTTTTTCTAACAGCATTGCTTTTACACCAAGTGTTAATGCACCTTCAACATGTTGAGGAGAATCGTCGATAAATAAAGTTTCTTCAGCAACTAAATTATTTTCATTTAATACAGATTCAAAAATATCGGCGTTAGGTTTTCGTTGATTCATTCGGCATGAATAGTATACTTTCTCAAAAAAAGGTTCTAAATTTTGATAACCATGTGATGCAAATAGTGTTTTTTCGAACTCTAATACATGACTTTCGTTTGTATTACTTAATAAGAACAAGCGGTAATTAGGTTTTAATTTACTGAGTAATTCTAATCTATGTTTTGGAAAATCCAACAACATCGCATTCCACGCAAATAATAATTCCTCATCCGTCACATCATTTCGCAATGCTTTTTTTAATTCAATAAAAAAATCTTTTTCTGTTATTTGTCCTTTGTCAAATAAATCAAATACAGGTGTTTGCTGTAATTGGTTATAAATAGATTCGAAAGGCTGGTTTGATAATTTATTAAATTCGGATATAGTTTTTGGAATATCAAGATTAATAATGACACCACCTAAATCGAAAATTATATTTTTTATTTGCCCCATATATTTTGTTATTGCGCTACAAATATATATTTTTGCAGCCTTATCTCCATTTTTGGGTTAAGAGCGCTCCTATAGCTCATTCGGTTAGAGCAACTGACTCATAATCAGTAGGTGCCTGGTTCGATTCCAGGTGGGAGCACGTAAAAAACAAAAAACCACTTGAAATTCAAGTGGTTTTTTGTTTTTTAAACAATTATAAATTCTTTTAAGGTATCGTAAAGTTAATTTGAGCATTAACCGTTGTTGTTCCTAATGCATTCAATGTGAAGCTTGTGTTAGCAGTGCTTAGCCAATCGCCACTATTAGGTATATTATTTCCATCTGTATCGTATAAAGCATATACATAATAAGTACCTGGATGCATGTAGTTAAACAAAAAACTAGTGTCATTTGCTGCTAATATAACATAACGCGAACGGTATTTTAAATTTACTAAATTAGGAACGGGGCCGCTAAACAAGGGCTGAGTCATTATAATAATGAACACCTTTTTGCTATTATTAGGCACATGAGATGCGTCGTAACTATAGTTAACAGTGGTTTGTCCTAAATACGGTTGTGCAGTCTCTGGATATGGATCGCCAGCTGGTATGCCAGAGCTAGCGTAATAAATAGATTCGGTTTGCCCTACAAAGGTTGTAGAAAAATCTTTTGTCATTGATTTTTTAGGGAAAGCAAAATGAGTAATTGTTGCTGTGGTTGATGTACTATCTTTTAATTGAGCTCTCCAAGACATATGTGGAACAGAAGAAGGCAAGGTATTGGTTTTATTGGTATACGATTTTAAAATTAAACTATCTCCTTTTCTTATCACTTCCGAGTATGCTCTCGCTTTTCCTTGTACTACTTCAGAAAAACGATAAAACGACTGACTCGCCGTTTCCGAAACACTATCCGCTAACATGTATGATGAGCGCTTCATGCCAACAAAAGAACCTCCGTTTCTAAAAGCTACTTTATAGGAATTGTTATGTTTTACAATAAAAAACGACATAAAAATATCGTTCAATGAATCTAATTCGTTTTTTGCAGAAACTTGATTTTCTGATATTGGTCTAAAATCAACAATCCATTGAGGATAGCTTCCTAATCCAGTGGTTGAGGAAACTGGTCCGTCCCAAATACCATTAACCTTGCTTAACACACCAAAACCTAAGGTGTTTTCTACACTTGGTCCATCAACAGGAGTGTTTGGAGTTTCAGTTTCTTCCGTTTTTTTATCCTTACACGATTTGCATGAAGGTAACATTGCTATTAAAAATATAATAGCAATTAGTTTAATGTTATTCATCAGAAGAAATTTAAAGATTATTATTTTCTTCTTTTATAAATCTTGTTTTTTGCTAAACCTAATTTATTAAAGAAATGTGAGAAAGAAACGCCTAATACACCCATCCCATATTTTGCACTTCTTCTGAAGTTAATAGAACTTGCTTCGGGGAAGTATTTTGTAGGGCAGGTAATTTCTGCTATTTGAAAACCAGCATAAAATATTTGAGAAATCATTTGATTATCAAATACAAAATCATCTGAGTTTTCGTGGTAACTAATCGTCTCTAAAATCTCTCTGTTAAACGCTCTATAACCTGTATGATATTCGCTTAATTTTTGATTAATTAAAATATTTTGAGTTAAGGTTAAACAACGATTAAAAATATACTTATACATTGGCATACCACCTTTTAAAGCACCTTTACCAAGAATACGTGAACCAAATACCGATGGATATAAATCATTGGCAATGATATAACTCATACTATGAATTAATTTAGGGGTATATTGATAATCAGGATGTAACATAATCACGATGTCTGCACCAATTTCAAGGGCTTTATCGTAACACGTTTTTTGGTTTCCACCATAACCTTTATTTTTTTCGTGGCGAATAACATGCTTAATACCTAGCTGTCTTCCAACCTCAGTTGTATTATCCGTGCTGTGGTCGTCAACTAAAACAACATCATCCACTATATCAAATGGGATTTCATCGTAAGTACGTTTTAAAGTTAATGCCGCATTATATGCAGGCAATACAACCACTATCTTTTTTCCATTAATCATATCCTACAAAAATAACAAAGTTTATATAATTTGTGCCTTTCTGCTTAAAAAATATAATTAAATTAGACCTCTAAATTGGAGTTAAAAGTATTACATAAACATTTGTTAAAGGCGTATTTACCGCCATTTTTCCTTACCCTATTTATTGGAGTGTTCGTTTTTTTCTTGATTCACGTATTTACCTATATGGACGATATTGTAGGCAAAGGAATGTTAGCATGGATTTTAACGCAGTTTTTTGCTTATTCGTTTATTACTTTTATCCCGGTGGCTATGCCTTTAGCGGTTCTTCTTTCCTCTATTATGACTTTTGGGAATTTGGCCGAAAATTATGAATTGGCCGCCATGAAATCTTGTGGATTATCCCTTTTCCAAATCATTAAACCCATTTTTATATTCATTATTTTCTTGTCGGGACTAACTTTTGTGTTCAATAACTTTTTATTGCCCGCAGTTACCCTCAAATCTGCTCGAATGCTTTGGGACATTCGACAAGCTAAACCAACCTTAAGTATTAAAGAGGGTGTTTATTTTGATAAATTAGATGGCTACAGTATTAAAGTAGGCAATAAAAGTAAAGATGGTCAAACACTATATAATTTAAGTATTTATGATCACTCTGATGGCTTAGGAAACAATATTCAACTTTATGCTGATAGTGGTAAAATGAAAACCTCTCCCGATACTAATTACCTGCAACTTCAATTAAACAATGGTTCTCGTTATGAAGATATTATGCAGGAGGAAGCTCATAAAACAACCCGCCCTTTAATGCAACTACTTTATAAAGAACTCAATATTAATGTGGATATGAGTAGCTTTAAAATGAAGCAAACCGAAGAGGAGTTATTTAAAGGTCACCACGAAATGATGAATATTTGGCAAATAGCCATGGAAGTTGACACCTACAATTTAGAAATTGGAAAAAAATACGAGAATTTACAAAATCAATTTAATAATTACTTTTTAGCCCGCACCCTTCATTCTTCAAGCATATCAAAAAACCAGCAAGCCATTTACGCGTTTTACAAAAGCTTAACGCCTGATGAATTTAAACGGAGTGTTGAGAATGCTCAAAATTTAGTGCGTAGTTCTAGCAGCTTTATTGATTCAGTAAATGATGAGATAAGTGTGAAACGATTTAACATCATCGATTATACTGTTGGCTGGCACAAAAAAATAAATATCTCCTTTGCCTGTATTGTTTTATTTTTTGTAGGCGCTCCTCTTGGTGCTATTATTAGAAAAGGAGGTATGGGTTTACCAGTAGTGGTGGCAGTTCTATTCTTTTTATTGTATTATGTTGTTTCAATTATTTATGAAGATTTAGTTATTGAGGGTGTATATAGCATCGTATTTGGTACCTGGTTTCCTCTGATCTTATTTTTACCATTAGGTATTTTTTTAACTTTTAAAGCAGCCAAAGATTCTGCTTTATTTGATATGTATGCTTACACCGAGCCTATCAAAAAATTATTTAAACGCACACCAAAACCAAATAATGAAAATCCTTCAGCTTTGTAATAAAGCACCATATCCTGCTAACGATGGAAGTTCTATTGCCATTAGCACATTAGCCGAGGGCTTAGCCGACAATGGCGTGGAGTTACATTTGCTACCTATTAACACTAAAAAACATTTTAAACCTGAAGAAAATATTGGTACTGAATTTAAACAGAAAACCAATTATCAATCCGTTTATCGTAATGCAGATACTAGTATTTCTGGCGCTTTTTTAAATTTATTTTCATCTCAATCCTATTTTGTAAGTCGTTTCTTTTTTAAAGAATATGAAACGCAACTAATCCATAAATTAAAAAATCACACCTTCGATATTATTCAAATTGAGGGTGTATTTATGGCAACTTATATTCCCACTATTCAACAATATTCAAAAGCTAAAATTATTTTAAGAAGCCATAATGTGGAGCATCAAATATGGGAACGTCATTTAACCAACGAAAAAAATGGAATCAAAAAAACGTATTTAAGTTTACAAAACAGTCGTTTAAAATCGTTTGAAATAAATGCTTTTAATCAAGTGGATGCAATTGTTACCATTACTGATGAAGACAAGAAAACCATTGGTAGCCTCTGTCCAAATAAACCTATTCATACTTGCTTAACGGGTATTAATTTAAATAGCTACAAGCAAGTAATTGAACCAACTCATCCCAACACCTTGTTTCATTTTGCTTCGATGGATTGGATGCCAAATATTGAAGCAGTAGACTGGTTATTAAAAGAAGTTTGGAACGATGTTTTAAAACACCAACCTAATGCAAAATTAGTGTTAGCTGGCCGAGGTATGCCCGATAGATTTAAAAAATTAGCTTCGGCAAATATTACAATTATTGATGATGTAAAAGATTCGGCTGAATTTTATAAAACATACGATGTGATGTTGGTTCCTTTATGGAGCGGTAGTGGCTTAAGAATTAAATTAGTAGAAGGCTTGGCTTATGGCAAAGCTATTATTACTACGAGTATTGGGGCCGAAGGTATTCCCTACTCTTCTGAGAAAGATCTATTAATTGCCGATTCGGGAGAAGATTTCACTAAAGCAATTATTGATCTTTTTACTAATAATGAAAAAAAACAAAGCTTACAATCAGCGGCAAGAAAATTAGCCGAACAAACTTTTGATTACAAATCAATCGCCAAACGACTGATTAGTTTTTATGAAGAGATTAAATAAAAAATCCCCTACTAAAAGCAGAGGATTTTTAAATCTATATAAAAAGATATTATTTTAAAATAATGTCTTTGGTAACTGTTTTACCTTCTTCTAATTTCACAATACCAACACCTGTTAAACCTGCAGATATTGCTTTAACATCCATAATAGCTGGTAATTTAAACGTATAAGAACTTGAACCACCACCATCAGATAGGCCTTCTGCTTTTAAATCAGCTTCAACCGTTGCACCAGATGATGTTTTAACATTTGCATATAATTTTACTGTAGCTGCGCCAATAGCATTCCCTAAGGCATCGTGAGTTGTAATAATTAATTTACAGTCAGTATTCTTTTGGCATGAACTGTTTAAACCTAAAGTAATTAGACCAAAAGCTAATGTTGCGAAAAATAATTTTAGTTTCATTTTATTTTTATATTAATTATATTGGATTAATATTTGTACCCCAAATATAAAGAAAAAAATGATTAGAAAGTATCTAAAACACATATTATTGAGTATAAGCCTGATTTTAGTTATTAAACAAGGATTTTCTCAAACATTTTCTCCAGAAACAATTCTAATTTCAACGCCTTATGGGAACATGAAGCTTAAATTATTTAACGAAACTCCTAAACATCGTGATAATTTCTTGAAACTTGTAAAAGAACATTTTTACGACAGTTTATTGTTCCACAGGGTAATTGAAGGATTTATGATACAAGGTGGCGACCCCGACAGTAAACATGCCGAACCTGCAAAATTATTGGGAGATGGAGATTTAAAGTATACTATTCCAGCTGAATTTATTCCCACACTGTGCCATAAAAAAGGAATGTTATGCGCTGCCAGAAATGGCGATGACGTAAATCCTGAAAAAGCATCCTCTGCCGCTCAGTTTTATATTGTACAAGGCAAAGTAAGAACCGAAGAAGATTTAATTTCATTTGAAAAAAGAATCAACAAACCTATCATTGCTAAAATAAAAGAAGAGATTTTAAACAAGACTGAAAACGCTGACTTAAAAGAAAAAATAGCCATTGCAAAAAAAGAGCAAAACAATGATAGCTTAATGGTTTATTTTAAGACGGTAAATAAATTAGTGGAAGATGAATATGCCAAAACGCCGCATTACACGTTCCCTCCCGAACATAAAACCATTTATAAAACCATTGGAGGTACACCACATTTAGATAGCCAATACACTATTTTTGGCGAGGTGATTGAAGGTTTAGAAGTCATAGATAAAATAGCAACTGTTGGTAAAAACAAAGACGATAGACCTTTGATTGATATTAGGATGACAATATTGACTATTGATCAGAAATAAATTTAGCTAAAAATCGGTATTTAGTTGCGCTATTTTTAAATTAAATAAGATGCGAAAACCCCTTCGAATAATCAAAAAATACCGATTAATATGAATAATTTGCCGATGTAAATAAACTTTTTTACATTTGAATAAATGGAAGATATTGTTCATAGTAATAGTTTAATTCATGTAACTTATAGAAGGGACAAGATTATTCATTTACACTATTTAACTGATGATATGACCTTAGAAAACAGTAAGGAAATATTAAAATTTACTCGCTCGCATTCTCCTTGGAAACTCTCTCCAATATTATTAACGGGAGGAGATTTTATGAATCAAGATAAGGAATCCAGAGAATTTAATGGTAGCCCTGAAGTTATTCAGTATTGCTCAGCAATGGCATTTATATCTGATAGTTTAGCAAAAAAATTATTAGCTAATTTTTTTATTTCAATTAATAAAGATAAAGTGCCAATGAAGTTTTTTAATAATGAAAAAGATGCCCTAATATGGTTATCCCAATTTAAAACCGTTTCATTAGAGGGAGATGTTTTGTAATAATCGATAAAATTAAAAAAACTAGTTTTATCCAAATTTACTTGCATTTTCAACAATATGAA
>SYEI01000438.1 GCA_005800865.1 Bacteroidota bacterium
ACTACTACCACAAAATTTGTTTTATCCTGAACTAGTTTTTCTACTAAAGCGCCTCCTACATTTCCAGCTCCTCCGGTTACTAAAATTTTTCTCATAAATGATGTCTAAAATCAATAGCGAATATAGTAAAATTACCCAAAACATTAAGTGCTTAAATAGTTAAATCATAATGTAAAATTTGTGTACTTTTGCCCGCATGAACATTGAACATTTTTTATCTACAACTATATCCAAAGTCATTAATGAGTTGTTTGAATTATCAAGCAATCCAAGTGATATTATTCTTCAAAAAACAAAAAAAGAATTTGAAGGCGATTTCACATTAGTAACTTTCCCATATATCAAAGCCGCAAAAGCAACTCCCGAAAAAACAGGCGAATTAATTGGCGAACAACTCCTAAAAAGCAATCCTTCTATCACTAAATTTAATGTAGTAAAGGGTTTTTTAAACTTTTCTTTATCAAACGATTTTTGGTTAAATGAATTCAAAGACATTAGTAAAACTAATAACTACGGTATAAAAGCAGCGAAAAGTAGTGGCAAACAAATGATGTTGGAGTACTCATCTCCCAACACTAATAAGCCTTTACACTTAGGTCACGTTCGTAATAATTTGTTAGGATACTCAGTTGCCACTATCATGAAAACACAAGGTCATGATGTGATTAAAGTAAACTTGGTAAACGACCGTGGTATACATATTTGCAAAAGTATGATTGCATGGAAACTATTTGGTAATGGAGAAACACCACAATCTAGTGGACTAAAAGGCGACCACTTAGTAGGAAAATATTACGTCATTTTTGACAAAGAATATAAAAAGGAAATTCAAACTTTAATAGACGGAGGAGCAACAAAAGAAGACGCTGAAAAGCAAGCGCCTATTATGTTACAAACACAAGAAATGCTTTTAAAATGGGAAGCGAGCGATAAAGAAACCATTGATTTATGGAAAACCATGAATGGTTGGGTGTATGATGGTTTTGCAGTTTCTTACAAAAAACTAGGTGTTGATTTTGATAAAATGTACTACGAAAGCAATACCTATTTGTTAGGAAAAGAAGTGGTTCAAGAAGGTTTAGCAAAAAATGTGTTTTATAAAAAAGAAAATGGAAGTGTAGCCATTGATTTAACAGAAGATAAACTAGATGAAAAAATAGTATTGCGTAGCGATGGTACCTCTGTTTATATCACTCAAGATATGGGCACTGCAATTGAGCGTTTTAAGGAGTTTCCTGCTATTACCCAAATGATTTACACTGTTGGTAATGAGCAAGATTACCACTTTAAAGTGTTATTTAAAATTCTTGAAAAGTTAGGTTACTCTTGGGCAAAAGAGTGTTATCATTTAAGTTACGGAATGGTAGAATTGCCTGAAGGCAAAATGAAAAGCCGCGAAGGAACTGTTGTTGATGCCGATGATTTAATGGATGGCATGGTTGCTACAGCTAAAGAAACCACGGAAGAATTAGGAAAAGTAGAAGGTTTTACACAAGATGAACTAGAAACATTATACCAAACGATTGGGATGGGCGCTTTAAAATATTTTATTTTAAAAGTTGACCCTAAAAAGAAAATGTTATTTGATCCTAAGGAAAGTATTGATTTTAATGGGCATACAGGGCCTTTTATTCAATACACCCATGCACGTATTAAATCAATTTTGCGCAAGTTTGAAGGTAAAGCGAATGACATTATTATTGCAAACGATATTACACTTCACGACAAAGAGAAAGAGTTAATTAAATTACAATACGATTTCCCTGCTATATTAGCAGATGCTTCTAATACCTATAATCCAGCTGTGGTAGCGAATTATATTTATGAACTAACTAAATTATTTAATCAGTTTTATAACGAGTGCCCTGTTTTAAAAGAAGAAAACAATACGATTAAAGAATTTAGAATATCCTTAATTGATAAAACATCTGAAATTATTAAAAACGGAATGTTGTGCTTAGGTATTGATGTTCCTGAGAGGATGTAGGTTATTGATAAGCTCCTGCAGAAATAGGTGGAATTAATCTCGATCCAGTTCCAGATAAATCACTTCCTAAAATAAGTAAATAAGGACTGATGACCGTTTGATCTCCTAAGCCTTTAGCAGCAGAAATGCCCCCAATTTTAAAATCATAGCCACTTGGATTAGAAAAATTAGGATTGCCATTAAAGACATTATTAGTATTTGTAATTAAAGTAGTAGTTGGAATTGAGCCTTTAATTAAACAATTAGTCACTTTACACAACTGCCCTGGACTAAGTGTTGAGGATTCAATAGCCATTTCTAACTCACCGCCTTGGCTACCATCAATGATTGAATTGGCAAAAAACATACTATCAATTGGCCAATCTTGAGTTCCATCATTATTGCCTACATAAACGCAAGGTTGTCCACCTCTACCGCCGTCTTGATTATAATAATTAGCAAAAGTGGTTTGCAAAAAAGTACAATTTCCTCCCATGGTAATGGCTGCACAATATTCTTTACAATTAGCAATCACATTATTACCACTCCACACTGAAAAATACTGAGTAAACAAGCCCCATTTAGAGCAATTTTTAATAATCGTATTAGTTAATTTTAATTTAGTAGGCTGATTTGGATTCGATAAAATGCTAGCCTGAACGCCAATAAAATTGTTTTTTATAATCGCGTAATTAATATAATTATCTGTATGGCCTTCATTTATCCAAATTCTATCCCATTGTCCTGGCATATCCGCATAATCTGCCTCTCTTCTATCTCCTTGAAAAACAACTTCATTACCTTGAGTCCCGTTAACTTGTAGTGTACCATATCGATATACCCATAAACCTGCATTTTGATGGAAATAAACCTTTACTCCTGCATTAATTACCAATTTTTGAGTAGAATCAACTACTAACCAACCATAAACCACATGAGGTTTATTATCAGAGGCGCCTGTTCCACCACCCCAAATTACCGTTGTGTTGGTATTTGCCGAAACCGTCGAATAAGGTAAATAACCGTCTTTATATTGTATGGCCGTTGTAGGAAAATGATAATGCGCATCTTGCCCCCATGCCTCCAGCTCAACACTTTGCTGGTTGCCATTGACATCAAATAATATTTTATCTTGAATAATTAATGGACTTAAAGCACTGGTGGGATTAACATTTACTTGCACAAAAATATAAATACTGTCTTTTGCCAAAATTTCCACATCTTCAACTAATCTGCCAGGCGTTCCGTCCACATTTAAAAAAAAGTTTGAAGATTGCCCATTTTCTAATCTAATAGAGGAAATATTGATTTTTTGATTGTTATTATTTATAACCCTAATGTTTCTGGTTGTAGAGCCAATGGTTGTAAAAACAGTGTCAAATAAAATAGAATCTTGAGAAAAGCTAAGTCTTGCTGATGGATCTGTTAGTAATTTGTCTTTTTTACAAGATACAAAACTAATTGATAAACAAATAGTTATAAATATTAGGGCAATAATCCGAGTCATAAAACAAATTTATAACATTAATAACGATAAAGAAGAAATTATATTATATTTTTGAGAAAATTACTTGTGGTTTAAAGAATATTACTATCTTTGCGTTCCAAATTTTTTTGAAATAAATAATTAGAATATAAAATGAAACCAGAAATTCACCCAGAAAGCTACAGATTAGTTGTATTTAAAGATATGTCTAACGGCTACACTTTTTTAACTAAATCTTGTGCAGATACTAAAGATACTATCGTTCATGAAGATGGAAACGAATATCCATTAGTAAAATTAGATATCTCTATGACTTCTCACCCATTCTATACTGGTAAACAAGTATTAGTGGATACTGCAGGTCGTATCGATAAATTTAAAACTCGTTACTCTAAAAAAGCGTAATCTTTTTTTAATAATATTCAAAAATCCATCTTCCTTTGGTTGGTGGATTTTTTTATTTAGTACATTAGACATTTAAATGACCTTTCTTTTTTTATATACCGAAATAGCTGAATACTTTTTAGCTTGTTGCAAAGAACTCAGCAAGCATGGCGAAGTACACATTATTCGCTGGCCAGTAAATAAAGAAGCGCCTTTTCAATTTCAAGAAAATCAATCCTTAAAAATTTATTCGAAATCTGATTATGATTTCAATCAATTACAGCAATTGGTTGCGAAAATTAATCCAGATGCCGTTATTTGTAGTGGTTGGATTGATAAAGACTATTTAAAACTAACTAAGCCTTATTTCAAAAAAATTCCAACCATCATGACGTGTGATACGCATTGGAACGGAAACTTTAAACAACGCTTAGCAACTGTTATCAGTCGTTTTACCTTATTAAATATTTTTTCTCACGCTTGGGTTCCTGGTCAAATTCAAAAACAATATGTTTTGAATTTAGGTTTTAAGGAACAAAATATTCAAACTAGTTTTTATAGTTGCGACTTAGAACATTTCGAAAGTATTTACCAATCTCAAAAAGCACAAAAGCAATCGCAATTCCCTAAACGTTTTTTATACGTTGGGCGTTATTATGAATTTAAAGGGATTAAAGAATTGTGGCAAGCCTTTATTGAAATGCAAACTGAACAACCTAACGAATGGGAACTATGGTGTTTAGGCATTGGGGATATTGAACCTATTAATCATCCAAAAATTAAACACTTCGGCTTTGTGCAACCAAAAGATTTAGCAACATATACTTCTCAAACTGGCGTGTTTATTTTACCTAGTCGTTTTGAGCCTTGGGGAGTTGGAGTGCATGAATTTGCGGCTTCAGGCTTTCCTTTATTATTAAGCGATGCCGTTGGTGCTAAAGAATCATTTTTGCAAGAACATAAAAATGGTTTTACCTTTAAAGCGCAAGATATAGCTGATTTAAAACGAGTTCTTAAAACTATTGTCAATACGCCTGAACAGGATTTACAAGCCATGAGTGTTTATTCCAATAAATTAGCGCAATCCATCTCTCCAAAAAAATGGACAGAAAATTTATTGAAAATGGCAAATAGCCGTTAATCTTTCAAAAGCACTTCTTTTCAACAATTTTCAACAATACACCCATTGTGCAGCATATTTAATTATTTTTATGTGCCATGCAGGATTCCTATTGTATATATAACGGGCATTTAATAAGCTTATACGAACCAGCTATTAGTTTTTCTAATAGAGCGTTTCGTTATGGAGATTCTTTATTTGAAAGCATTCGTTTTACAAATGGAAAAATTATGTTTTTAGCAGATCATGTCAAGCGCATTAAATTAAGCATGACAACTCTAAGAATGAATGTGCCTGCAGAATTTACATCAGCAAATATTGAGCAACTCATTTTACACTTAGTTGAACAAAACGATATAAAAAAAGAAGCTCGCATTAGATTAACCGTTTTTAGAAATGAAGGTGGTTTTTATACACCCGACACAAATGACATTTCTTTTTTAATAGAAACAGAAGTCCTTGAAACACCAGGCTATGTCTTAAATCAAAAAGGATTATGGGTAGATATTTATGCGGAGATAAAAAAACCGATGAATAAAATTTCTAACCTAAAAACTGGAAGTGCCCTTATGTATGTAATGGCAGGTATTACAAAAACTTCTTTGCGATTAGATGATTGTTTGTTGGTGAACGATAATGGTAACATCATTGAAACCATTAACTCAAATATATTTGTTGTAAAAAATGGAACGTTATACACCTCGCCTATTACTGATGGTTGTATAGATGGCGTGATGAGAAAACAAATTTTAGATATTGCCACACAACATAAATTACTGGCCTTTGAACAACCTTTAACGGTGCATACCTTAACCAATGGTGATGAAGTATTTTTAACCAATGCCATTAAAGGTGTGCAGTGGGTAGGACAATTTAAAAACAAGTTCTACACCAACCAAAAAGCGGTTTTCTTTACCGAGAAATTAAACGAATTAGCACAATAACATGATACAAACATTTTACAAATTGGTTGATGATGCCATCACCGATTTAGGACTAAACCCTGATGAAGTTCGTGGTGAACAACCAGGACAATGGAATTTAAAAAAAGGTAAATTTGATATTATGGTTGACTTGTGGGAACAAGAAAATCAATATATTTTTCAAGTAGTAGCGCCTTTATGTGGCATGCCGGAAGGAAACCGAGAAGCTTTTATGCTGCACTTGCTCGAAAAAAATTATGGTTTAAGTTCATTAGCTTACGCTGTATTAAACGAAACGGTGTTTTTAAAATATACCACCGAGGCAAGATCTTTAGTTAAAGAACACGTGGTGGCTATTTTAACTAAGATTGCATTTTATGCTGAACAAAGTTCTTTTGTTCCTGAAGAAAGATAAAAGCCTAATTAAAAAAATAACCAATGCAAAAAGTATTAATGGTATGTTTAGGTAACATCTGCCGCTCACCTTTAGCGGAAGGCATCATGTTGAAATTAATCAAAGAAAATAATATTAATATGCGTGTAGATTCGGCTGGCACATCTAATTATCATATTGATGAAGCTCCCGATAAACGAACCATAGCTAATGCCGCTAAACATGATGTAGATTTAAAGTCTTTAAGAGCACGTCAGTTTAAAGCCTCTGACTTTGAAAAGTTTGATAAAATTTATGTGATGGATAATAGCAATATGGCTAATGTTTTAGCTTTAGCAAAAAACGAAGAACACAAAGCAAAAGTTGATTTATTGTTAAACGCTTCAAACCCAGGGATGAACTTAGAAGTACCAGACCCTTATTTTGGTGGCGAACAAGGTTTTGAAGATGTGTTTCAAATGGTTTACAAAGCTTGCCAAAACGTGGCATTTGCTTAAGCCAACAACTTCATAGCATCCTCTTTAGTATCTGCTACTTTAAAAAGTGTATTTAATTTGGTAATAATTAATAAGTCGTTTACCTTTTTACTAACATGGCAAATAACGCTATCTCCGCCGCTTGTGCGAGTTTTTGTTAATAGTTGAATTAACACGTTTAATCCGCTACTGTTCATGTATTTTAAATCAGATAAATCAATTATTAATTTATTTTTATCTAATTCTAATAACTCATCCATCTCCTTAATAAGACCCGTTGCTTGATTTTTATCAATCAACTCACCGCTTAATACTAAAATTTGAATGCTATTCTCTTCCGTTATTTTATAATCTAGAACCATAATACTTGCAATTGATCCATTAAATTTAACAATTAAAATTGAAATAAAAAAGAAGATAGAATTTATTCCAAAAATCCTAAGAAATGCTAAAACAAGTTCAGAATGACTTAACCTTTACTTGACAGTAGTTTTTTTATGCTCACAAACCCCATTTTCTTTCAATCCACGGCATTTTGCAAAGAAATTTAAGGAATGGTGAAATACATCAAAGTTTAGCATATCCTCGGCCATTTTTTGAATTTGCATAATGCGTGGATCACAAAACTCAAATACTTTTTCGCAATCGCTACAAATCAAATGGTCATGTTGCTTAAACTTATAGGCTTTTTCAAATTGAGCTAAATTTTTGCCAAACTGATGTTTGGTTACTAATCCTGCCTCCAATAATAACTCAATGTTATTATAAAGTGTAGCGCGACTAACACGGTACTTTTTATTTTTCATCATCACATACAAGCCTTCAATATCAAAGTGCCCTTCGTGAGAGTATATTTCATTTAAAATTGCAAAGCGCTCCGAAGTTTTACGGTGCTTATTATTTTCAAGGTAATCGGTCAAAATTTTCTCAACTGCTTCCTTGGTTTCCTGTGTCATTTTATCTCCCATTAGTTATTATCTATACGTGTAACACTGGTTACTCCTTTTACTTTCATTAAATTATCAATCAAATGACTCAAATGTTTGGCATCGTGCACAAACACCATTATTGTTCCATCAAAGATACCATCTTCTGTATCAAAACTGATAGAACGCATATTAATATTTAACTGACTCGAAATAACCTTAGTCACATTGTTTACCAAGCCCATTTCATCAGTCCCTTTAATTTTAATACCCGCCAAAAACGAAATTAAATGATCATTATTCCATTTTGCTTTTACCACACGGTATGCGTAATTAGAAAGTAATTTAACAGCATTAGGACAATTAACACGATGTATTTTAATACCTTCATTCACCGTAACAAACCCAAACACATCATCTCCCGGAATTGGACTACAACAAGGCGACAAGCCATAATCTAACTTTTGCATATCATCACCAATTACCAACATGTCGGAACTTCCTCTTACATTAGTAACTAATTCCTCTATTTTATTTTCTTTTTTCTTAGGCTTATATTTTTCAGGATGTAATTTAAAATCAACAAATTCTTTAATTTCTTTTATATCTACATTTCCTAAAGCTGCTCTATAAAACAATTCACCTGACGACGGCAATTTTAAAAATGTTACAAATTCATTTACATTTTGAATAGTATAATCTAATTTACATTTGTAAAATTTCTTCTCTAATATTTCTTTGCCACTTTCAGAAACCTTGCGTCGGTTTTCCTTTAAAGCACTTTTAATTTTTGATTTAGCACGCGCTGTAACCACATAATTAATCCAGTCATCTTTAGGCGCTTGTTTGCTCGACGTTAAAATCTCAACTTGATCTCCACTTTTTAATTGATAGCTTAATGGCACTAATTTGTGATTTACCTTAGCTCCAATACATTGCTCACCAACCTTGGTATGAATTTCAAAAGCAAAATCTAAAGCTGTTGCAGTAGTAGGTAAATTTCGCATTTCTCCTTTGGGCGTAAACACAAAAATTTCATCGGCAAATAAATTCAATTTAAAATCATCAATAAACTCTAAAGCGTTAGGATCTGGATTATCTAACATCTCGCGAATACGACGTAACCAGTTCTCTAAATTACTTTCTTTCTCTGCAGCCGCATCTTTATA
>SYEI01000439.1 GCA_005800865.1 Bacteroidota bacterium
GTGGTTACATAAATAGTATTGTCCGAATTACTTACAGATAACCAAGGTCTATCGATTGGTCTTTTTGTTCCATCAGTTAAAGCATCGATTACTTTAACCGGAGTGCTCCACGTGGTTCCACCATTTAATGATTTTGTTAAGAAAACACCGCCTGAATCAGGTGACTCTCTATAATCAATATAAGTTAAAAATAATTTTCCAGTCCCATCAAAAGCTATTGAAACATCTGCCGATTTAAAATTTGGTGACATGTGAGGTAAGTTAACTGCAGTTGACCATGTTTGTCCGCCGTCAACAGATTTCTTCGTTTTTATAGTTAGAGCAGTCCCGCTTCCAAAAACATAACCCATCCATGCAACGACAATATTTTGATTGTTTGTTGGGTTAATGGCAATATAAGGTTCGCCTTCGAAAACAGTTAAGTTTGTTAAATTTAAATTTTGAGAATAATTAAACCCAAATTGAATTAAAAGTAAAAATAATAACAGCTTTTTCATAAAAAATTTATGTTTAGACTTTAAAATAATTTAAAAGTTTAATGAGTTAATTACAAATTCGAATAATATATACTTATTAATAAAGTTAAGATAATTAATCAAATTATAATATTTGTTTTGATGTATTTCTTTACATTTACCTATCAAAACAAATATCATGGATTTATCAATATTAAAAACAATGTGTGCTATTCATTCCCCTAGCGGAAACGAAGTAGCCATGAAAGAATTTTTATTAGACTATATTAAAAAAGAATCTAAAAACTGGAAACACAAACCAAAGGTCATCCACGGTAAAGGCTTTCAGGATAATATCATGTTGGTGTTTGGTAAACCACGCACTGCTATTTTTGCTCACACAGATAGTATTGGTTTTACCGTACGTTACGGTAAACAATTAGTGAAAATTGGTGGACCACGTATTGAAAAAGGTTATGAATTGGTAGGAAGCGATAGTAAAGGTAAATGCGAAGCGACTTTGAATGTGGTGAAAGACACCATGGAGTACAAGGCTAAACGTACCTTTGATACAGGTACTGAATTAGTATTTAAAGCTAATTGGAGAGAAGATAAAGACTACGTTCAATGTTGTTACATGGATAACCGTTTAGGTTGTTATAATGCCTTAAAAGTAGCTGAGACTTTAAAAGATGGTGTGATTGTATTTAGCACTTGGGAAGAACACGGAGGCGGAAGTGTATCTTACTTACAAAAATATTTAGTCGATAATTATAAAATTTCTCAAGCTTTAATTTCTGATATCTCTTGGATTTCGGATGGCGTATTTCCAGCTAAGGGACCAGTGATTAGTATGCGTGATAGTTTAATTCCTCGCCGTAGTTACATTAATAAAATCATTGACATCGCTAAAAAACATAAAGTGGCTTATCAATTAGAAGTAGAAGGATCGGGTGGAAGTGATGCTAAAGAATTACAAATGGCAGAGAATGTTTGGGACTGGTGCTTTGTTGGTGCAGCCGAACAATTTGTGCATACACCCAACGAAAAAGTTCACAAAAAAGATATTGAAGGTATGATTGAATTATACAAAGCCCTGATGAAGGATTTGTAGAATTTGTTTATTGAACTGTTTTTAAGGGCATGTTAGTTATTGGTATTAGGGTTTAGTTCCCATCTCCCATAATTTTTACCGTAATGTCATTCATACTATCATCCAATTTCAATTGGCAACCTAAACGAGAAGTATCCGTAATATTAGGCAAAGTATCTAACATCGCCCATTCATCATCAGATATAGGGTGTAGCTTATCAAATCCATTGATAACTTCAACATGGCAAGTAGCGCATAATGCCATACCGCCACAAGTAGCTAAAATATCATAATCGTTTCCTTTTAAAAATTCCATTAAACTTAAACCCATATCAGTTGGAGCAACTAAAGTGGTAATGGTATTATCTGGATTTTGTACGTTGATGTTAATATCTGTCATAATGGTACAAAAATAAAAAATCTCCTCTAATTGAGGAGATTTTTTTTAGAATTTGGATTCTATGCTTTAAAACTCATTAACTCCTTGAACGGTTGTATATTTCATGGTATACTTAACGCCAGGATTCATGTATTTATATGCGCTGTGGCTCATTAATGCTGCTTCATGGAAACCACACAAGATTAATTTTAACTTGTTTTTATACGTATTAATATCGCCAATAGCGTATACACCTTCAATGTTTGTTGAATAATCGTCGGTGTTTACTTCAATTGCACTTTTATCTATATTTAATCCAAAGTTTTCAATGGGACCTAATTTAGGACTTAAGCCAAATAACGGAATTAAATGATCAGTAGCAATAGTTTGTGCTTCTTGTGTTTTAGTATTAATCATAGATACCGATTCTAATTTATCAGTACCAGCAACGCTTGTTAAATTAGTATTTAATAATAGGTTGATTTTTCCTTCTTCCGCCAATTTCATTACTTTATTTACACTGTCAGGAGCTCCTCTAAACGATTCGCTGCGGTGCACTAATGTTAACTCAGAACATACTTCGCTTAAGTAAATTGCCCAATCTAATGCACTATCTCCACCACCAGCAATTACCATTTTTTGTCCGCGGTATTTTTCAGGATCTAAAATCATATAATTGATTCCTTTTCCATTTTCAAATTGAGCTAAGCCTGCTACTTCTGGTTTACGAGGTTCAAAGCAACCTAAACCACCTGCAATTACTACTACTTTAGCATGAATTTCGGTGCCTAAATTTGTTTTTAATATAAAATCTCTTTCGCCACGTTTTTCTAATGTTTCAATACGCTCTCCAAATGTATAACCTGGGTGAAAAGGCTCTGCTTGCTTTAATAAATTATCTACTAATTCTTGAGCTAACACACTTGGATAGCCTGGTATATCATAAATAGGTTTCTTAGGGTAAATTTCAGATAATTGTCCACCAGCTTGAGGCAAGTAATCAATTAAATGGCAACGCATTTTTAATAATCCTGCTTCAAAAATGGCAAATAAGCCTACTGGGCCAGCTCCTATAATCGCTAAATCGGTTGTAATCATATCTATATTGTTGTGCTCAAAAATTAGGGTACAAAAGTAGTAAATTCAACAATATAAAACTCGAATAGTTTATAAACCGTTTAATTCGGGTTGTTCTTTACAAAAAGCTTGTAAATCGTCAAAAAAGATAAAAAACTCTTCTTCAATTTCCTGATAATTAGCCTCTAAAATTGGAATTGCTAGTTGTAACTCAAATCTATTTCTTATGCGATTGCTTAAATGAGTTAAAACGGTTTGTATGCCCTCAATAGATGAATAATGGAATAATATATTGCGTTCGGTCATATAACCATAAAATCGCTTTGCATGTTCAGGCAAAAAATCGTGGTTATTCTTTAAAATATCATAAATCCCATCAGCATGGTTTTGAAGAGATAAAGAAGAGTACTGTTCAAAGTTTTTAGCCAAATAATGGTCGTATATAATATCCATTAGCACACCGCTATATTTATCAAAATCTTTGCTAAAACGGTGCTTACTGGGTAAAAATACA
>SYEI01000440.1 GCA_005800865.1 Bacteroidota bacterium
ATATCTAAAATTCCATTTATTTTCAGATTAAACGCAAGTATCGAAAAACGTCACCCTGATTTTATATTTAATAATTGGGTAAGCAATCATTATGTATGGAATAATAATTTCTCGCCTATTGATAAACAACAGGCTTTGTTTTCTATTAGTACAAATGATAATCGTTTTGATATCGGTGTTGTTTATCAGAATGTAAAAAACTTTATTTATTTTAATGAATTAGCAATTCCAGAACAAACCCCAATTGGTATTCAAAATATTTCGGCTTTTATTCACAAAGATGTTTTGTTGTTTAAGCATTTGGGTATTAATGCAAAGTATAATTACCAAAGTTCTTCATATCAGGCAATTATTAGTGTGCCAAATCATGTTATTAATGGTGCATTATACTATCAAGGAAACTTATTTAAACGTGCTTTGCAAATACAAATAGGATTTAATGCTCAGTACTTTAGTTCGTTTTATGGATATGCTTATATGCCTATGACTAATCAGTATTATGTCCAAACAACTAAAACAGTTGGTGATTATCCTTACGTGGATTTCTTTTTAAATGCACGAATCAAACCAGTTCGAATCTTTGTTAAGATTGATCACGTCACACAAGGATTGCTTGGCGGAAATTATTCTTTAACTCCAGGCTATTTGCAAAACGATAGAGCCTTTAAATTTGGGGTAAATTGGTTGTTTTTTGATTAGTAGCCTTTAGAATACTAGCAACATTTTAAGCTCAATTCCTTTATTCATAAGAAACATAACTCACAATAGGGTAGTGGTCAGTCAACGTTTCAGCTAAATGATGATATTGTTTACTTGTAAATTCTTTACTGTGCAAGATATAGTCGATTCTAAATCTTGGAAACTTGCCAGCATAGGTTTGCTCAAAGCCGGAGCCTGATTCAACAAAAGCATCTTTTAAATTGCCTCGTACAGTATTATAAACATAGGAAGCTGGCGTATCATTAAAATCTCCACAAACAATCACTTTGTATTTGCAGCTAGCAATGTGAGCGGCAATAGCATCCGCTTGGATTGCTCTTTTTGTAAAAGCTCTTTTCAAACGACGTAATATGTTTTTACTTTTTTCAACTTCATCTTTAGTATCAACGGTATCATTTTTTACTTGATCTAGAAACTTGTAATCTGCTTTCTGAAAACGAATAGATTGTAAGTGCATATTATAAATACGAATTGTGTCTTTTTTTACGACAATATCAGTGTATATACAAATATTATTAGCACTGGTATTAAATTGTATTTTTCCTTTTTTAATAATAGGGAATTTTGTGAAAGTGGCTATACCCCAATGATCATTTCCTCTTAATGTTGTAGTATATTCTATATGGTGGTTTTTAGCATTTAATAAACCAGTCACCGTATCAATATTATTGAAATCACCTTTTTCTTCCGATGTATAAAACTCTTGTAAACACAAGATATCTGGATTTTCTTCAGCTAAAGCGGTTAAAATAATATTACGGCTTTGAGTATTTTTTGTCCAATTATATAAATCAAATAACATAGAGTTATAACTCATTACTTTAATGTCTTTATTGGAAACATCATCTGATGTAAAATCAAATTGTATAAAGCCTAAACAAGTTTTAGCACTCAATAAAACAGCAATAAATGAAAACGCAGCGTGAACTCTAAATTGAGCAAACCAATATATAGCAAAACAAATATTTACAAATACAATGATGGGGAATCCCAATCCAAAAAATGCCAATATCCAAAAGTGATTAGGCGAAATATATTTAGAGGCAATAGCACTTATTAAACTAACAATAAAGACATAGTTTATCCAAAGTAAAATGCGATTTACTCTGGATAACTTTTTAGCATTTCTTCGGTGAATAATTGCTCTTAGTTCGGGAATAGATATGTTAGAGAGGAAACTGATACTTTTTTATTGTATTAATCCGTCTTTCATGATGAGTTTTCTATCAGCCATGTTTGCTAATATTTCGTTGTGAGTTACAACAACTATAGTTTGTTTGAATTCATCTCTTAACTTAAAAAACAATTGATGTAAATTTTGGGCATTCTCACTATCTAAATTTCCACTAGGTTCATCTGCAAAAATAACTTTAGGGTTATTAATTAAAGCCCTGGCAACAGCTACGCGTTGTTGCTCGCCGCCTGATAGCTCAGAAGGTTTATGATTGGCTCGGTGTTTTAATCCTAATAAATCTAATAATTCGTTAGCTTTTAATTCGGATTCTTTTTTTGATGTTTTATTGATGAAAGCAGGGATACAAACATTTTCTAATGCTGTAAATTCAGGTAATAAGTGGTGAAACTGGAATACAAAACCAATATGTTGATTTCTAAAAGCCGCTAATTTTTTTTCGTTTAAGGAAGTAATATTTACACCATTAAATAAAATTTCGCCTGAAGTTACCTTATCGAGTGTTCCAAGAATAGTTAATAGGGTTGTTTTGCCAGCACCCGAAGAACCAACAATAGAAACGACTTCGGAAGGTTGAATATGTAAATCAACTCCTTTTAAAACCTCTAGGGAACCGTATTGCTTTTTAATGTTTTTACCTAAGATCATATTATTTTGCTAATACTTTTAATTCCGTTCTTCTGTTTTTGGCTTTGTTTTCAGGAGAATCATTTGGTGCTTTTGGTTTAGTGTCGCCATATCCTTTATAAGATAAATTTGCAGCTGGGATAGGACCTTTTTCAATGACATAATC
>SYEI01000441.1 GCA_005800865.1 Bacteroidota bacterium
GTAAAAACCAACAACAAAGCCGAATACCTGTTCACTATCAACGACCCAAGCAAAGAATATTTTGTAGGAGCAAAAGAGCATGTTAAGTATTACGATCGTTTAGTACCAGTTGGCAAACTAGTAGTTGGCGATAACAGAAAAGATATTGGCTTGTTCCCTAAGTACAAGTTAATTTGTAATGTAAGCGATGCTAAAACCGCATCACCAATAGATGGCGTTAAAACCACCTTTACTGATAAGGCTACTAACTTACCAAAAACATACGCCACAGATGCTACAGGAACTTTTACGGACATTATTAAAGGCAAAAAACCTGGAGATAAATTACAGTTCTCCATCAAGTATGAAAAAGAAGGATATATCACGGTAGAGAAAAACTATGAGATTACTTTAGACATGAACACTGTTATCGACTTAAAAGAAACGATGCAAAAATTAGAGATTGGTGCGGACATTGCAAAGATCATCCAAATCAATCCTATTTATTTTGATTTAGCTAAATGGAACATCCGTAAAGATGCAGCTGTAGAACTTGACAAAATCGTTAAAGTGATGCAAGAAAACCCAACGATGACCATTGAGTTGGGTTCGCATACGGATTGTCGTTCATCAAAAGCTTACAACTTATCTTTATCTGATAAACGTGCTAAATCATCAGCAGCTTACATCGTATCAAAAGGTGTTGCTAAAAACAGAATCATTGGCAAAGGTTATGGTGAAAGTAAGCTCATCAATGGTTGTGCCTGCGAAGGTAAAGTTGTTTCAACTTGTTCAGAAGACGAACATCAAGCGAATCGTAGAACTGAGTTCTTGATTACTAAGTTTTAATTTTTGAGTTGAATAAAAAAGCCTTCCTGAAATATCAAGAAGGCTTTTGTTTTATAGTTCTTCAATTATTGAATTCCCTTTTGAATTGTCACCAGACGTCCATTCCCAAGTTTCATGAAGTCTAATTTTCCCGTTGTTTAAAATCTCAGGTTTTGATTTACAAAGACCAGTCATTAACTCATGGTTTATATTTACCTGATGATATCTCATATTAATATTTCCGTCTTTATCTACTAAACCAATTAAATGTCCTGTTAAGATTTTTCCACCGGAATATTCGGAACTAAGAACATTACCAACTTGTTTGTAATGAAATTTAGTTTCGTTCGATGTTTCGCCATTTTCAGTATTACTTATTGGTCGAAATATTTTATTGTTGTAGTTTATCATAATTTCAAAAGGAATAAACCCTATCTCCTCTTTTTATACCTCTTTGGATTTCTAATTTCTACTTCTTTGGTAGAAGGAACACCAGATACAAATTCAAAGTCTAATTGTTTTTTTACTAAGTCAGCACGTCTTACTTTAATGGTTACTTTATCACCTAAGGTATAAATACGCCCTGTTTTACGGCCAACCACGCGGTAATTATCTTCATCAAAAGAGTATTGATCGTCTTTCATGTCGCGCATACTTACACGGCCTTCACATTTGTTTTCAATAATCTCTACAAAAATTCCCCATTCGGTTACGCCACTAATGACGCCTTCAAACTCTTGTCCAATTTTATCTTCTAAGTATTCTACTTGTTTATATTTAATAGAAGCACGCTCCGCATCAGATGCTAACTTTTCCATTTCCGAAGAATGTTTACACAACAATTCTAATTCATCGGCTTTTAAATAATGTGTATGATTTAATTTGGCTTCTAATAAACGGTGCACCATCACATCTGGATAACGACGGATAGGAGAAGTAAAATGCGTGTAGTAATCAAAACCTAAACCATAGTGACCAGTGTTTTTAGTGGTATAAACCGCTTTAGGCATGGAGCGAACTGCTAGTAATTCAATCATGCTTTGTTCTTTTTTATTCTTCACGTCTTGCAATAATTTATTGATAGACTGTGCGGTTTTCATTTTATTACCAACCGCTACTGAATAACCAAAACGCTCTACAAAATTATTTAACTCCATTAATTTCTCATCCTTTGGCACATCATGTATACGATACACCACGGCATCAGAACCTTTATCGTTTTTATCTTTCTTTGGTTGTCCTTTTTGGTCTCTGAGCGCAGTCGAAGGGTCTTTAGTTTTCTTTCCTAAGAACTCCGCTACCTTACGATTAGCTAATAACATAAAATCTTCAATCAATTTATGCGCATCTTTTTGTGTTTTAAAGTAAACACCTGTTGGTGCACCAGCATCATCTAATTGAAACTTCACTTCGGCTTTATCAAAAAAGATAGAGCCTTTTGACGTACGTTCGGCACGTAATATTTTTGCTAAACGATCTAAAGTAAATATTTCGTCTTTATACGGACCTTCGCCTGTTTCAATAATCGTTTGTACTTCTTCGTATGAAAAACGGTGATCACTATAAATAACCGTTTTACCAAACCATTGATTTTGAATTTGTGCGTTATCATCTAATTCGAACACGGCACTAAAACAATATTTTTCTTCGTGCGGTCGCAACGAACAGGCAAAGTTACTTAACACTTCAGGTAACATTGGTACGCAACGGTCAACCAAATATACAGATGTAGCACGGCTTACCGCTTCGTCATCTAAAATAGTATGTGGTTTTAAATAATGCGTCACATCGGCAATATGCACACCAACTTCCCAATTGCCATTCTCTAACTTTTGTAAAGAAAGAGCATCATCAAAATCTTTCGCATCGTGCGGGTCAATTGTAAAAGTGGTAATACCTCTAAAGTCTCTACGTTTCGCAATTTCTTCAGCAGTAATTTCCGTTGCTAATTTTTTAGCCGCTGCTTCCACCTCTGGTGCAAACACCATTGGCAAACCATATTCCGCCATGATGGCGTGAATTTCGGTTTCGTGTTCGCCAGAGTTTCCTAATACATCAATGACTTTTCCGTTAGGATTATCAGAACCGCGTTTCCACTCGGTCATTTCTACCAATACTTTTTGTCCGTTTTTAGCACCATTAATATGCTCTAAAGGCACAAAAAAATCGACGTGTACTTTTGTGTAATCAGGAACAACGAATGCAAATTTGGGATTGATTTGGATACTTCCCACAAATTTTGTTTTACGACGTTGAATCACTTCTACGACTTCTCCTTCTGCTTTTCCACGACCATGTTGTGGGTGTACAAATACTTTCACCAAATCGCCATGTAAGGCATCCTTGGTTCTTTTAAAAGGAATAAATACATCTGGTACATCTGGCGAGATGATGACAAAGGCTGTGCCTTGTGTGGTGAAATCAATGGTTCCAGTTTGGTATGTTTTCGATTCTTTAGCGGCGTATTTTCCAATGTCAGTTTCAATCACAAAGCCTTGGTGTTTGAGTTCTTCTAAGGTTTCTAATAAGGAAAAGCGATCGCTTTCATTATCAATTTCCATAGCAGCGCCAAGCTGTTTGTAGTTAAATGATTTTCCGTCGTTATGTTTTAAAAACGCTAATACTTCTTCAAATAAATAGCGTTTTGGTTGTTTCTTTTTTGATTTTGCCATAATAATACATAAGCACAGCAAATGTGCTTATTGTAAAGATAATTAATAAAAGAAGGATTAAATGCGAAATAAGATTAAAACTAAAACGGAGTTTTAAACAGGAGAAAAAGTAATGTATATGGTATTCGCATACAAACTTTGGTAGTTTACACCATATTTTTGGTTATTGAAGACAGAATATTGATATTTATGAAACTGCAACTTGATAAATACATGCTGTTTTTACTATCAGATGAACAAAAAGATATATACTCTAATAAAATTTAAAAATGAACTACTGGTATTGTTTTTTGTTTTATTTTCTCTCA
>SYEI01000442.1 GCA_005800865.1 Bacteroidota bacterium
CATAGACACATAGGCTAAACAAGTGAAAGGTCTTCATGAGAAGCTACGCTTATACATAGTAGGCTATGTGAAAGAAATTTATTTCTCTATCTCATCCTGTCCTTGTCCTACTTTCTTTTCTATGTTTCTATGTGGTTATTATTTTTAGAACATCATCCCATAAAAAAAGCTCCGCATTTCTGCGAAGCCTTTTAAAATATTAAATCTGATTTTTAGTTTACTTTAATTAATTCTACATCAAACACTAACCAAGAGTTTGGTGGAATTACTGGTGGGTAACCATTTGCTCCGTAACCTAAGTTAGCGGGGATAATTAATTTAGCTTTTCCACCTGGTTTTAATAATTGTAAACCTTCTGTCCAACCTGGGATAACTTGATTTAAGCCAAATGTAGCAGGTTGTCCTCTGTCTACAGAACTATCAAACTTGTTACCGTTTAATAAATATCCAGAATAATGAACAGTTACACTGCTAGTAGCTTTTGGAGCTTCGCCTTCACCTTCTTTTTCGATAATATAACGTAAACCACTTGCTGTTGTTTTAGCAGAACCGTAAGTTTCATTCAATACCTTATCCATTTTTTCTTGCTCTGCCTTCGCTTTAGCTTCTGCTTTAGCAGTGTAATTTGTTTTTTCAAATTCAAACATTTTAGCGGCATCAAATGCTTCTGCTTCTTTTCCTTTACGTAAAATCACTAAGTGTTTTAATACATCATTTCCTTTAATAGAATCAACAACATTTTGTCCTTGAATTACATGACCAAACACAGTATGCTTGCCATCTAACCACTCCGTTTTTACGTGAGTAATAAAGAATTGAGAACCATTCGTTCCAGGACCAGCGTTTGCCATCGACAAAATACCAGGACCTGTGTGTTTTAATGTTTCGTCAATCTCATCTCCAAATTTATATCCTGGATCTCCAGTACCAGTTCCTAATGGACAACCACCTTGAATCATGAAATTAGGAATCACACGGTGAAATTTCAAACTATCATAATAAGGAACGCCATCAGCTTTAGCGGTATTTTTAATAGCGCCTTCTGCTAAGCCAACAAAGTTAGCTACCGTCATCGGCGTTTTTTTAAATTCTAAAGCGCAGTAAATATCTCCTTTAGCAGTTTCAAATTTGGCATACATGCCATCTGGTTGTTTACTTAAAAATTCTTTATCCATTTTACTTAATTTTACTTTTTTAGGTTTTTTAGGTTTATCTGGGTTTGCTACTAATCCTATGGATACAAGAGCAAACAAAGAGGCTAAAATTATTTTTTTCATTTTATTATAGTTTAATAATTATCTAAAATTATTGAGGCATTTGCGGCGCTGCACCTGCTTTAAAATCAATTAACTCTACTTCAAAAATTAAAGTTGAAAATGGAGGAATTTGAGCACCAGCACCTCTTGGTCCGTAACCTAAATTAGATGGAATAATGATTTTTGCTTTGCTGCCTTTAGTCATTAATTGGATAGCTTCTGTCCAACCCGGAATAACTTGATTTAAAGGGAATTTAGCGGGTTCGCCTCTGTCAAGAGAACTATCAAATTTTGTTCCGTCTAATAACATACCTGTGTAATGAACAGTTACCTCATCTGTAGCAGTAGGATGCGCCCCACCTTTACCTTTTTGAGTTTCGATAAATACAATTCCACTAGCTGTTGGAGGAGTTGTTATTTTATTTTCAGCTAAATAAGCGTCCATTTTAGGTTTTTCAGCTGCCTCTAAAGCTGCTATTTCAGCTTCTTGTTTTTTCTGATTTTCTTCTAACTCTTTCTTTAATTTAACATCAACCATTTTAACGGTAATAAGTAATTTATCTCCAGGTTTTGCAAAAGGAGGTAACGCTTCCATTTTGTTTGTTTTTAAGAAAAACGAATCGGCACTAATAATGAATGCAGCGCTATCATTTTTAGCCATCATTTTAAGAGCATCTTCTAAACTTCCAGCAAAAGAAGATTTAGGTAATATATAACGAACTGTTCCTGTTCCATCTTCAGAATTCATTCTTGAATCAAATAAAACAGAATCTGTAGGTGATTTTTTTAAGGCATAAACAATTTTAATACTTACTCCATCTCCTTCGGTAGCTTTTACGCCCGCTTCGTCTTGAGTAAAAAATTGGTAATGTAATCCGTTTTCTGCCTTTTCAAAGCCATCAAACTCAGATTTGTTACATGATACAAGTCCTAGCAAAGCTGCTGAACCTAAAAGCATAGTGATTTTGTTCATTTTGTTTATTTTGTTTATTTTATATCTATTATTTTAATGTTGTAAACTAGTGAGGTATAAGGAGGAACAGAACCATTGCTACTTCCTAATTCGCCAAAAGCCAGTCGCGAAGGTACTATTATTTTTGTAGTTTCACCTTTTTTTAGTGAGCCAATAACAATATTTAACCCTTTAATTAACTGATCAGGAGTTCCATAGATATACTCAAAGGTTTGCTCTTTTATATCAACAGGTTTCCCGTCTAAAAAACTCCCTTGATAAGTTACTTTTACCTTTTTTCCTTGGCTTACAGGTTCTAAATTTGTTGATGTCTTCGTAATAGTATAAATACCATTTCCATCCGCTTTTACATGCTTATAATTTTGCAATAAATAGCTGTCAATGATCTGAAGTTCTTGTAACTCTGTATCCTCTACATCACAAGTTTGAGAGATGTTTTTAAGCGCTTCGTACTCTTGTTTGGAGATAATTTGAGTCAATTTTACATTTAACTTCACTAACGAATCTCGTTTACAAAATTCAGGAACGATGGTATCGAAATAATTTCTAAAAAAAACAGAAGGATTCACCAAAAGAGAAGCGCTATCACCTTCCACCATATTTAAAAAGTAATGATTGCAAGAGCCCGCCAATAAATGAGAATTTAAGGCCACGAATAGTCCATTAGCGGCATCATGCTTAGTGTCCCAAAAAATGGAATCGGATAAAGTTTTCATTTCGGCATCAAACACCACAACATTGTCTAATTGCGGTTTTTCATTTCCATCCCCAATAGATAGCAATTTAAAGTAAAAACCATTATCGTCTCTAGTATAACCTTCTATGTGTTGCTTTTTATCGCATCCAAAACATACTAATAAAACAAGAAAACATCCGGCAATTTTTTGAAGCATTTCCTTATTAATTATGAGATTGTTTTTTTACGGAAATGATTTCGATATCATAAATAATGGGAGACATCGGCGGTATTTTTTTTGAATCCCCTAACAAGCCATGGGCTAAATGGGAAGGAATTAATATTTTGGCTTTATCGCCCGATTTTAAATATAAAACTGCTTTGTGTAAGCCATCTTCAATGTTTTCCATTCCAACCACAAATTCTTTTGGACCATCTGTTTTGGAGGAATAGCATTCTGTGCCATTTAATAAAGAAACTTTGTAATTAATTTTTATAATATCGTCGGTTTTTATGGAATCACCCTTTTCAGAAGGACTGTAAACATAATA
>SYEI01000443.1 GCA_005800865.1 Bacteroidota bacterium
ATAGGTGAGATATCTCTACCGGAAAATGAACCTGGATCATCAATTATGCCAGGAAAAGTGAATCCAACACAACCAGAAGCATTAACGATGGTTTGCGCTCAAGTAATTGGTAACGATGTAGCGGCAACTGTTGGTGGATTAAACGGTCATTTCGAATTAAATGTATTTAAACCATTAATCGCAGCTAACGTTTTGCAATCTGCGCGTTTAATTGGAGATGCTTGTGTATCGTTTACAGAGAAATGTAGCGATGGTATTACAGCAAACTTACCAGAAATTAAAAAACATTTAGAGAATTCGTTAATGTTGGTAACAGCATTAAACACGCATATTGGTTACGAAAAAGCGGCTAAAATTGCGAAGACAGCACACAAAGGAAACAAAACCTTGCGTGAAGCAGCAATAGAGTTAGGCTACGTAACTAACGAACAATTTGATCAATGGGTTCGTCCTGAAGATATGATTGGTAGTTTGAAGTAATTTTTAAAAAACACCTGTCAGGTTTTATAAGCGGTTTGCTATAAACCTGACAGGTGTATACAACATAAATACCCAAAGAAATTTTTCTTTGGGTATTTTAATTTATAAGCGGCTTAATCTAATTATATAATTCTGTTTTATATTGTAACAATAAATTACATTTGATCATAAATTAAAACACCATGATAAAACGCAAAATCATCATTGCCTTAAATGCAGCCATTATATTAGCTTCTTGTAATGATAAAAAAACAGAAGTTGTGCAAGAAAAATTAAATTATCCAAAAACAGAAAAAGTTGCACAAGTAGATGATTACTTTGGAACTAAGGTAGAAGACCCATACCGTTGGTTAGAGAACGACACGGCGGAGAACACCAAACATTGGGTGGAAGAACAGTGTAAAGTAACAGATGGTTATTTATCAAAAATTCCGTTCCGCAAGCAATTAGGAAAACGCATTGAAGAGTTAATTAATTTCCCTAAATATAGTTCGCCATTTAAAGTAGGAGAGTTTACTTTCTTTTATAAAAATGATGGTTTGCAAAACCAAAGTGTCTTATATTTTCAAAAAGGAAAAGATGAACCTAAAGTTTTTATTGATCCTAATAAATTATCGGCAGATGGAACCGCAGCGATGAGTTTAATGGGTTTTTCCAACGACAATAAATATGTGGCTTACGCCATCAATCAATCAGGTAGCGATTGGGAAACGGTGTATGTGATGGAAATAGCTACTCAAAAAACCTTAGAAGATAAATTAGAATGGGTAAAGTTTAGTGGAGCTTCATGGAAAGGAAATGGTTTTTATTATAGCCGTTACGATGCCCCTGTTAAAGGAAAAGAATTTTCAAATGTGAACGAATATCACAAAGTGTATTACCATAAATTAGGCGATAATCAATCGAAAGACGAATTGGTATATGAAGACAAACAACACCCCTTATTATATTTAAATGCAGGAGTTACAGAAGATGAACGCTTTTTAATTTTATACACAAGTGCTGGAACGTCTGGCAATGAATTATTCTGCAAAGACTTAAGTGTACCTAATAGTAAATTCACCCTATTATTTAAAGGCTTTGATTATGATTATGGAGTGATTGATAATGTTGGAGATAAATTATTAGTGAAAACAAATGATGGCGCATCGAATCAACATGTAGTTTTAGTTGATCCAAAAAATCCTGCGAAAGCAAATTGGAAAACCATCATTGCTGAAAAGCCAGAGTTTATGGAAAGTGCCTCAACTTGCGGCGGAAAATTATTTGTCAGTTATTTAAAAGACGTAGCTACACATGTATATCAACACGATTTAAACGGAACATTAGAACATGAAATTACATTACCAGGATTAGGAACCGCGGAAGGCTTTGGCGGCAAAGCAAAAGACCAAGAGTTTTATTATACCTATACTTCTTTTGTTTATCCAACGAGTATTTTTAAATACAACATTGCAACTGGTAAATCAGAACTGTTTAGAAAAATTGATGTCAAATTTGATGTGAATCAATATGAATCCAAACAAGTATTTTTTACTTCTAAAGACGGAACTAAAGTACCGATGTTTATTGTGTCGAAAAAAGGGTTGGTATTAGATGGAAACAACCCAACGTTGTTATATGCTTACGGTGGATTTAATGCATCCATGAATCCAAGTTTTAGTGCAGCACGTATTGCATTTTTAGAACAAGGAGGCGTGTTTGTTTTAGCTAATATTAGAGGAGGTGGGGAGTATGGCGAAACGTGGCATAAAGCAGGTATGTTGGAGAAGAAACAAAATGTGTTTGACGATTTTATTGGAGCAGCCGAATATTTAATTAAAGAAAAATACACCTCTTCCGAAAGACTAGCCATTCAAGGCGGTTCAAATGGTGGTTTATTAATTGGTGCTTGTATGACTCAACGCCCCGATTTGTATAAAGTGTGTTTACCACAAGTTGGAGTTTTAGACATGCTACGTTACCATAAATTTACTGTTGGTTGGGGTTGGGCTGTTGAATATGGCTCTAGTGATAGTAGCAGTCAGTTTCAATATTTGTATAAATATTCACCCTTGCATAATGTGAAACCCGTGAGTTACCCAGCAACCATGGTAACAACAGCTGATCATGACGATAGAGTAGTGCCAGCGCATTCATTTAAATTTGCAGCTACATTACAAGAAAAAAACACGGGTACTAATCCTATGTTGATTCGTATTGATAGCAAAGCGGGACACGGAGCAGGAAAACCAACAGCGAAAGTAATCGAAGAACAAGCTGATATTTATTCCTTTATTTTTTATAATATGGGTATAGAGCCTAAGTTTGAAAAGTAAAAGTTTGTCACTTCGAGCTGTCACCCTTAGCGGAGTCGAAGGGCGGGAAGCCAAGGTCTATTCATGTATTTAATAACATTTTTGTAAACCTCAAGGTCGCAATTTGCGACCTTGACTTTTTAAATTATTTCTTCCCAATTTTATAACCAATTTGGGTTCTTGGTTTTACTTTATCTTTCTTATCCAATAATTCATCAAAGTACTGAAAAACCACTTCAATATTTTTGGTATTGTTGTCTGTTTTCTTTCTGAGTTCTTCAATGATAAGTCGGAGTTCTGTGTTGTCTGTTAATGCTTGTCTCATTTGTATAAATACCCGAACAACTTGTATATTAACCTCTATAGCTTTTTCACTATTTATAATGCTTGCTAACATTACAGCGCCGTGTTCGGTAAAAACATAAGGAAGTGTGGGCGAGAATTTTAAACTTGCTAAATGATCAAATTGTACAATGATTTTTTCTTTTTCACTAGTAGTAACTTGAAACATAAAATCTTTTGGAAAGCGACTTATGTTTCTTTTTACTTGTTCATTTAAACGTTTAGTCGTTATCCCATAAAGTTCTGCTAAATCCTTATCTATCATTACTTTATAGTCTCGAATAACAATAATTTTATTGATTATAGCTTCATCTGGAATTTTTACATTCACTTCTTTAGTCATTTCATCGTGTTTTAATAGGTGGTCGCAATTTGCGACCACCTATACAAAAGTAAATTATTTTATAGCAGCTGATAGCTATAAATTGTAGCAAAAATTAAATGGAGGCCTCAAATTGCGACCTCCAATCTAATTTCTAGTAATAATCTTTAAGGTGCCAAATTAGTACCTTAAAGATTTTACTCCTTCACAAATCTTATTTTCTTAGTTGAATCAAAAGAATACAATTCAATAAAATATACACCGCTTTTTAATGATTCAATATTAATAGTGTTGCTTTTATTTCCTGATAAACAAAGGTTTCCAAGCACGTCATAAATTTTGTAAGAAGCGGTTGTATTAGTCTGTAATACGTTTTGCGCAGGATTTGGGTATAATACAATGTTGTGTTGAGAAGATAATTGATTTAAACCTGTTGTACCACAAGGATTGTATTTTCCAATGTTCCAAGTTAGTAAACTATCATTCACCACATCGTGTGCTATTTGTTGTAGGAAGCTTACGTTAATGGAAGAAACACCTGCTGTATAAGTATTACTCAACACACTTTTATGAAATAAGGTTTCGTAAAACACGCAAGCGGTTAAATAAGAGCCTTCTAATACTGGATGACTTTGATCGGAACTATATAACTCTAAACTTGGATTTTGTGCAATGGATTTTCTCCAAGCTTCTCCTGCGGGAGCCATTATGGATTGAGTTGTATCAGCAAATAATTTATAAGAAGCTCTTAATCTGTTTTGCATACCTAAATAAGTGCAAATGGGAGGATATGAGCCACAATTGGACGCGTCGCCATTCTTTCTGCCCCAAGTTTCAAAAAATACAGTTTCGGTGCAAGCATTATTGTTTTTAATTAAGCTATCTAATTTAATAGCATAGGGTAAGGTTTGTGCGGCTACTTGTCCCGGAGAAAAAGAAGGCTCTTGACTTTGTGCTTGCAAAATAACACAATCCCACGCTTGAGCATTTATTTTTGAAAGACTCGTTGCATTATTAAAATGATTATTAAACGTATGGCCTCCAGGACAGTTACTATCAAACACCAACGTATCACCATTGGCCAAGGCAATGTCTTTTATCAATTGCGGCAAATTATTTACGTAGGTATAACTGTTTCCTAAAAATAAAACTTTACGCTTTTGATGTGATTGTGCAAAAGAATGATGGATTAAACCTAAAAAGAAGAGTATAAAAGATAGAGAACGGATCATAACATTATTTTTTTACAAACATCCTAAAAAAACAAACACTTATAGGTGAGATTAAAAAGAATTATAGGATTTCTAAAAATGGTTTAATCTTTAAATAGTACCAAAACCCTTGATTTTATTAATAATCACAAGAGACTACGTGTAAAATCACAAAAACAACCAATGTAGGTAACCACTCATTTGTTGAGTTAATCTATAATTTCAAAGAGTAAAAAATAAGGATTCTTTTACAAACATCGTCAGCTTTATACTAAAATAGTTTCTTATTTTTGTGCCGCAATGTGGTGGAACGGTAAGTTTTGGGGAGAGTTAAAACAAAAGCAAGCAAACCTTAATACAAATGTATTTATTTCGGGTTTGCGCGGGAGTTCTTTTGCCTTTTTGGTAAATGATTTATTTCAAAATACTTCTTCTAATTTTTTTATTGTTTGCAACGACAAAGAAAAGGCGGCTTACATCTTAAATGATTTACAAGCGCTGCTTCCCGAAAAACACATTCATTATTTCCCTGAGAGTTATAAGGTTCCTTACAAAGAAGAAAAAACGAGCAACGCTTCCGTTCAAGAAAGAGCAGAAACACTAAGTCAGTTAAGCAAAGAAAATTACTCGGGCATTGTGGTTACTTATGCAGCAGCCTTGGCTGAGAAAGTAGCGTCTAAAACCAGTTTAAGTAAGAACACCTTAGTCATTAAAAAAGGCGATAAACTCAGCATTGATTTTATTCAAGAATTTTTATTGAGTTATGATTTTGAGTTATGTGATTTTGTGGCGGAACCCGGTCAGTATGCTATTCGTGGTGGAATTGTAGATGTATATTCCTTTGCGCATGAATTACCATATCGAATTGAATTGTTTGGTAACGATGTAGATGCCATTAAAACCTTTGATCCTGCCACTCAGCTATCTAATCATAACTACGATTTTGTAACCATTATTCCCGATATACAATCCAATCAAGTGATTGAAGTTCGTCAGTCTATTTTTGATTACATTTCTGAAGATACGTTCATGTGTTTTGATGATGTGTTATTTTCAAAAGACACAATCGATAAGCTATTTGAAAAAACAGAAAAAGCATTTTCTAATTTATCTGGAACGGTTGAACATTTGCCACCACATGAATTATATATCACAGGCGATGAGTTTATTTCTTTTATCAAACCATTTCATTTAATTGAATATGGTGTTAATAAACACATCGCTTCTCAAGAAGTAGCATTTAATCAAAGCAATCAACCGCAGTTCAATAAAAACTTCGACATGTTGATTAACGATCTGAAAGCTAATAAAGCCAAAGGATACAAGAACTACTTAACAACAGATAACACCAAACAAGCCGAGCGATTACATACCATCTTTAATGATTTATTATCAAAGGAGCATCGCACAGCAGATGGTTTAATTGAGCATGTAAATATTAATATTCACGAAGGCTTTATTGACCATGATTTAAAAGTGGCTTGCTATACCGATCATCAAATTTTTGAACGGTATCATCGTTTTCATTTAAAGGAAACAAAATATAAAACAGCAGAATCGTTAACATTAAAAGAAATTTTATCTCTTAATCCAGGAGACTTTGTGACTCACATCGACCATGGTATTGGACGTTTTGGAGGCTTAGTAAAAATTAATGCTAACGGTAAAGAACAGGAAGCTGTAAAGTTGGTATATAAAGACAATGATTTCTTGTATGTGAGTATTCACAGTTTACACCGCATTAGCAAGTATACAGGTAAAGAAGGAAATGTTCCACGTATAGATAAAATCGGCTCAACAACTTGGAGCACTTTAAAACAAAAAACGAAGAAAAACGTAAAAGAGGTCGCTTACGATTTAATTAAATTATATGCGAAGCGTAAAGCGCAACCCGGACATCGTTATCCTTTAGATAATTATTTGCAACACGAATTAGAAGCATCTTTTATTTATGAAGATACACCAGATCAAATAAAAGTAACAGCGGATGTAAAGCGTGATATGGAAAAACCACACCCAATGGACCGTTTGGTGTGTGGTGATGTTGGTTTCGGCAAAACAGAAATTGCGATTCGTGCAGCGTTTAAAGCGGTGTGTGATAGTAAGCAAGTGGCTATTTTAGTCCCGACAACTATTTTGGCCTATCAGCATTACAAAACATTTAAAGAGCGTTTAAAAGACTTGCCTTGTAATATCAGTTATATCAATCGTTTTCTTAGTGCTAAAGAAGTTAAGGAAATTATAGCTCAAACAACGGAGGGTAAAATTGATATTTTAATTGGTACGCATAAAATTGTTGGTAAGGATATTAAGTTTAAAGATTTAGGATTATTGATCATTGACGAAGAACAAAAATTTGGTGTTGGTATCAAAGATAAACTCAAAACATTTAAAACAACAGTAGATACTTTAACACTCACAGCTACACCAATTCCAAGAACACTGCAATTCAGTTTAATGGGCGCACGCGATTTGTCTGTTATATCAACGCCTCCAGCAAATCGTTATCCAGTACAAACTGAATTAATTTCGTTTAGCGAAGAAGCCATTAGGGATGCTATTTCTTATGAGTTGAGCCGCGGTGGACAAGTATATTTCGTGCACAATAAAGTACAAAGCATACAAGAGGTTGCTGGCATCATTCAACGTTTAGTCCCAGAAGCAAGAGTTGCCGTAGGTCACGGACAAATGGATGGAGACAAACTAGAAGATGTGATGTTGAGTTTTATAGAAGGTGAATTTGATATTTTAGTTGCAACCACGATTATTGAATCTGGATTAGACATTAGTAATGCTAATACAATTATTATTAATGATTCTCAAAATTTTGGATTAAGTGATTTGCACCAAATGCGCGGACGAGTAGGGCGAAGTAACAAAAAAGCATTCTGTTATTTATTAACGCCTCCGTTTATAAATTTAACTTCCGAAGCACGTAAACGTTTAACAGCAATTGTAGAGTTTAGTGATTTAGGAAGCGGCTTTCAAATTGCGATGCGTGATTTGGATATTCGTGGAGCAGGAAATTTATTAGGTGGAGAACAAAGTGGCTTTATTAACGATATGGGTTTTGATACCTATATGAAAATATTAAACGAAGCTATTGAAGAGTTAAAACACGAAGATTGGTATAAAGAGGTGGTGAATGAAGGAGAAGGAGCAAGTGCCGATAAATCTGTTTTCTCTCGTCAGTTTGTAAAAGATACCGTTGTTGATACCGATTTACAATTATTAATTCCTGATACGTACGTCAGTAATTTAACCGAGCGTTTATTATTGTATAGAGAATTAGATAACATTAGTAAAGAAGATGACTTAGCATTATTTCAATCAAAATTGCGAGATCGTTTTGGGCCTTTACCTATTGAGGTTTCCGAATTAATAAATGTTGTGCGGATGCGTTGGGCAGCTATGAAATTAGGTTTCGAAAAAATTACCTTGAAGAATAATAAAATGATTTCTTATTTTTTAAGCAAGCAGGATAGTGATTATTATAATTCACCTATGTTTAAAGCGGTATTATCTTACGCTCAAAAAACGCCTAAACAAACCGCATTAAAAGAACAAAACAGTAAACTGTGGTTAACTATCGAAAACATTAAAAGTGTAGATGAAGCGATTGTGGTGTTTGAAAAAATAACGAGTATGATTGTTAAACCGGCAGAAGTGGAAGATTAATCGAATCGAAATTTTTATTACCTTTATTATAAATAACATCATTATGACAGCAGCATTGAATTTAAAACAAGCCTTATTAATAGCAGTAGTTTCTGCAAGCGTCATTGCTTGTAACAAAAAGGAGGAAACACCAGAACCAGCGCCTGTTGTTGTAACGCCAACAGTAACGTGTTTTAATTCTAACAATAATGGAACATATCACGGTAGTGGCATCACCACTTTGGAACCATATATATCTGGAACTTTAACGGTTACCCGAACAAGTTGTCAAGTAGTTAATTTAAATTTAACCACAGATTCTGCTGGTCAAGTAATCACTCAAGCTTCACAATTAGTTTTAAACTCAAGCGGCGGTTATGATGGTAAGTTACCTAATAGTAATAATATTAATCTCACCTTTGGGAGTTTATTAACTATAAACGCGATTGGTTCATTTACCTTTACAGGAACAAAACAACCATAATAATTTAGGAATTATCATACAACAAAAAGCCCGCTCTATATTTGTAGAGCGGGCTTTTTTATTATAATACATTATTTTAATAATTCGTATGAAATAGTAAGAAAAAAGTTTATGTTTTTAAACATAACAGATAGGTAACAAATATTTAATTTGTTAAATAACTAAATACGTTTACTTTTGCCACTTTTTAACATTTGAGAAAATTAATCTAAGCAAAACAACTTTTAAACCATGAAATTAATTAGTTTACCTAAAACACTTATTGCTTGTTCAATCATTTATACATCAACTGCATTTAGTCAAAGTCCAATAACTGGTGCTGGAACAGCCAACAACATACCTAGATTTACATCAGCATCTGTAATTGGTGTTTCACAAATTACGGATAATGGTACAACGGTTTCACTGGGTACAGCAAGTGTTGCTATTGCGGGAGTTATGACAGCAGGAGACTTAGTTTCAATACAAAAAAGTCAAAATTTGAATACGCAAGTTGGACTTAGAAACTTAACATCTGGAACAGCAGCAGCGGCAACCTATTTTGCAACCTCACTTGGTTCAACAATAAGTATGTCTACTTATAATTTAAATTTTACAGATAATGGAATCTTTCAAAAACGTGCTGGAGTTATAAATGCTACTGGAACAGGGGGAATAAATGTGGGAACAACAGCGGCCGCACAACTATCTTTATGGACGAACAATTTAAAACGATTAACGGTTTCAAGCACGGGAAGTGTTGGTATAGGCACTGCTACGCCAGACAAATGGTTTACGGTAGTTAGTCCGACAGCAAATAATACACAAATTGCTAAGTTTGCAGATGACGCTAGATATATTGGATTGGGTAGAGATGAGGTTGCGGCTTTTACTTTGGCAGGAGCAGTTGCGGATATGTATATGGGAAATAACGGAACCAATACTTATATAAGAGGAAATGTTGGAATAGGAACAAATACGCCAAAAGAACATCTCCAAATTGGAGACCGCATTGTATTTCACGATGGCGGAGCAAAATATTTAGGGTATAATATGTTTTATAACGGAGCAAATAATGAGCGCCTAGTTGCAGATTATTCCTCAGCACTTAGCTTTTATGGAGGTGAGTTTAATTTTCAAACAGCCACCACTGGAGCCGCAGGAACATTGGTAAATACAACGTCAAAATTTATTATTAAAAACACTGGTGAAGTCGGAATAGGGACGTCAACACCTACTAAAACATTAACTGTTATGGGAGATATGTCCATTACTAGTGCTGCTACATATGCATTTGATATTATTGACGCAGCAACTCCAAGTGTTGTTAATTTCAGGGTGCAAAAAGATGGTAAGGTATATGCTCGCGAAGTGAATGTTCAGTTAACACCTTTCCCAGATTATGTTTTTGATAAAGATTATAAATTGGCAACACTTAGTGAAGTAGAAGCATATATAAATGCCAACAAACATTTAAAAGGTTTTGAAGCTGCTAAAGAATACGAATCCAAAGGAATGAATGTTGGTGAAGTAGTAAAATTACAACAAGAAAAAATTGAAGAACTAACACTTTACATCATAGAACAACAAAAGCAATTAGAAGAATTGAAAAAGGATATGAAGTCTTTGAAAAAATAAGTCACACCTTTTTAATTTATCTATTTAATCGCTTTTTATGATATTTACTATAAAAAATAAATTAGTTGTTTGCTTGTTGCTGATTGGCATAAGTAAGACTTTTGCTCAACTAGGCACAACAACAGTTATAGTTACTGCTGCGCCTGCAGCAATTCAAACCTATACCGCTAGAGATTTGGTTCAGCTAAAACCAAATGGAAAACTTGTGGCAAATGCTACCACGCCATCACGCTTGGTAATCGATAAAAATATTATTGCTCCAATAAATATTAACGGCAATCCCTACACTGGATATAATGTTAATAGTGTTTATACCATTGATAAAAATTTACCTGTAGGTACCGTAAGTGGTAATGGTGGCGTAAGTAATGGACAGTCGGGTTACTCTATTCCAATTCCTATTGCGCCAGGTACTGCTGGTATGACACCAAATATTAGTATTAGTTACAACGGTTCTTTATCAAACGGTATTGTTGGCGTAGGTTGGGGTATTAGCGGCATCTCATCTATCTCAAGAGTTCAAAAAGACATTAATCACAATCAATCCATTTCGCCCATTAGCCTTAATTCAAGTGATGGCTTTGCATTAGATGGAAATAGAATCTGGGGAACAAATCTAGATGGAACCTATAGATTAGAAAATGACAATTTCACAGATGTAATTAAAGGAACCAGCTCTTTTACAGTTATTACCAAAGGGGGTATCAGAATGGAATATGGTGTTAATGCAGATTCCAAATTAATGCAAAATGATGCTAGTGCCACCCCAGTCGCAGTTCCTTTAGTGTATTATATTACTAAAGTAATTGATAAAAACGGAAACTATTATACATACCAATACTATAATCCAACTAATGGAGGAGAAGTAGCCATACAAGAAATTAAGTATACTGGTAATGTCGCAGCAGGTGTGCCATTATATAATTCAATTAAATTTTATTATGACCTTAGAGCCGATAAGAATACAGGTTATTTTAAGGGAAATGAATTAAATTCTTCTTTGATTTTAAGAGAAGTGGAGGTGTTTTGTGAAGGACAAAGCATTAAAAGAATGGTTCCTGGTTATGATTATGTAAATGGTAGAACGTATTTATCGAGTATTACAGAATATGGTTTAGATAACTCTCATTTAAATCCTACTGTGTTTGCTTATGAATCGCCAATTGCGTCAACTAACATAAATGTGACTCAAGATGAATTACCAGCAAACGCCGATTATAAAGTAGCGGATTTTAATGGAGACGGCAAATCAGATGTATTGGCATATATATACAGTTCGGTTGATCCAGGGTCAGGTTTAAGGCTTTACTCAACGTGGGAGCTTTATATTAATCAAGATGATGGAACAACTTAGAATCTGGTAGATCAGTATTCAGGAACAGGAACTTTTCAGGCCTATAGTTATTATGGTATACCAAACACCTTTTCACCAGATGCAGAAGGAACCAATTCCATCAATTTAAATGGAGACGATAAAGAAGATGCTTTATTTTTAAAGAGCACGGGTGGATCAACAACGTATACTGTTCAAAACTCAAATGGTAGTGGGTTTACTCCAGGTTGGAGTTTTAGTTTGCCGACAGGCGCTAATATTGTTTTTGCAGATATAGATGGGGATAAAATTCCAGAAGGTATTGCATACCACGCCGCAAATACCACTTTGTATATCGTTAATTTTAGGACAAAAAGAGTACATTTTAGAGGTATTACTGGGTCATTATTTACAGACAAAGATCCTGTTTTTGCTACAGGAAATGTTGTGGCCGCAATGAATATCTTACAGCCAATAGAATATGATGGTGACGGTATCCAAGAACTATTAGTTGAAATAAATAGCAAATGGCGCGTAATTAAAGTGACTAGCTATAATCCAGACCAATTATCAGGCCCCCCCCCTATAACACACCTATTGCTGGTAGTTTTGCTTTTGATGTTTTGGCAACGGATGCTATTTTTGATTTATCTACAAGTGGATGCTATAGTTACGAAAATCATTTCGCTGATTTTAATGGAGATGGTTTAACAGACAATTTAACCGTTGGTACTGATCCTACTCTTGCACTTAATCTTACTCTTCCTGATGGCACTCCTATTTATAGTGCTTGCCCCTCATCTGCACCAGATAATTTTTTTCTACGTTATAATGCTAATAAGTATGATAACTTAACAACATCTTTTTATAAGTATCCAACTACGCCAATGGCTGGGAATATGCCAGGTAGAAATAACATTAACTCTAAATTAATGCTTGCTGATATGAATAATGACGGTAAGACAGATTTAGTTATCCTTGATAGGGATGTAACTAATAACTTAGTAAATGTTTCCGTAGCATATTCTCCAAATTTTTCAACTAAAATATTATTGGGTACGATTGCAAATACAAATTTCCTAGCGGCAATTAATTATAATTACTATACAGCAACACCGTATTCTTCCGATGGCAAGCTAATAGCAGAATTTTGCTTAGGAGATTTTGATGGAGACGGTTTTACGGATGTAATGTTTAAAAATTCAAATTCAAATTTTGCCGGAGAGCGCACTATTGTGTATAATCATCCCCCTGGAACAGAAGGAAGATTAGCGAAAGTGACCAACGGCTTTAATCAATCTATTAAGTTTAATTATAAAACATTGGCTAAGGGAGGTGTATATACTAAAGGTAGCGGAGCAATTTACCCTTTTGTGGATATTCAAAGTCCTATCAAGGTAGTGTCCTCAATGGAGTCACAGGATGCTAATGGAAACTTTTATAGTACGGATTATACTTATCAAGGCGCTAAAATTAGTCAATTTGGACAAGGTTTTTTGGGATATGACAGAGTATCAACTATAAATAATTTGGCACAAACAAAAACCATAGAAGCATATTCTATTGATACCTTGGTTTCCCGTTATCAATATCCAACGGGCATCCAATTTGGTGCAAGGGTGCTTTTTGGAGCATATGCTTACAGAACACATACCCTAACCGAAACATACATGTTATCGGATTTAAACACTACGGTTAACCAAACAATAAATACCTATTCATATACGCACTCAAACGGTCCAACATTAGGCCCTGCGGGCCCTGCTAATAGTATAAATACGGGCATTGGGCATTATATTAAGTTGTTACAAACATTTAATCTGAATAGTATTACGGGAGGATTTTCATTAACAGATTATACCTATGATAGTTATTTGAATGTAACCAATGCTCATACCCAAAGCGCAGGAGGCCTTGTAGTAGATGTTTTAAATACCATAGATGCCCAATTGTATGGGAATAAATATCCAGGACATATTTTTACCACCAAAACAGATGTTACAAGAACAGGACAACCAACCATATCTAAAACTAATGGTTATACCTATTTTAGCACTGGGCTTCTCCACGAAACAGCCGAAAATATATATCAATTTTGCGGTCTTAATACTATATATAGTTATAATAACGCGGTTGGTTTACCAACTTCTATTCAAAAATATAGTGTTGGTGGAACAGGTTACCCACGATATACTTATTTCGACTATGAGCCAAATCGCTATCGATTTGTAACTAAAACCACCAATCATATCAATCATTTTGCGACAGCTGTTTATGATCCGCGTTTTGGATTGCCTATTCAAACTAAAGATATTACAAATTTAACTACTAATTACACTTATGATGCTTATGGTAGAAGCAAATCTGTAACAACGCCTGATAATAATACGGTAAATTATATCACTAAATGGTACAATAATGGAGATGACATCGGTGGAGATCCTTTTGCGGCAGCTAATATTTTAATTACAACACAAGTAAGTGCGCCCAATTCGCCGTTTAGTAGAAGTTTTTACACAGCATCTGGCTTAAACGTAAAAAACGTTAAACAAGGCTTTAATCAAAATTTTATTTCAAACCGCACTATCTTTAATAACAAAGGTCAGGTTTCTGAAGAAAAAGCATCTTATTTAATACCATGTGCGTCACCCTCCAAAGTTTTAACATCAACTTATACCTATAACGACCCTTACTTTAGGCTAACCGATAATACGGTAACAGATGATGGCTCAACCCCTGCACAAACCACTTCCATGTCTTATAGCCAACTATATGGCAATACAACAACAATATTAACAACACCCGACGGAAAAACGAAAACAACCATAACCAATCCTTTAGGTTTAGTAACAAGTGTTCAAGAAAACCCAGGAGGAACTAACTTAACCTATGATTATTACAGTGATGGACAAGTTAAAACAAGTTATTTAGATGGAGTAGTTACTAATAATTATACTTATGATGTTTGTGGTAATATTGCTTCTGAAAACGAACCTAATCATGGCATTACAGCATATGTGGTAGATGGCTTTGGGCAATTAGCATCTACGACTAATGATAGTAAAACCTATAATTATCAATATGATGAATTGGGCAGACCAAAAAACTTTTCAGGGCCCGAAGGCACGTATTTATATACTTATATTACATCAGGTGCTGGTTTAGAAAACATTGAAACAGAAACTGCGCCTAATGGCACCATGAATAAATATTATTATGATGCTTTAAATCGACCAAATAAAGTAGAAGAAGTAGTCGGTTCTACTTATACTACTTTAATGGAGTACGACCAATATAGTAATCCTGTAAAATACACCTATCCAAGTGGTTTTGCCATTAAAATGGCTTATGATAATTTAGGCTATCCAACCACTATACGAAATAACAGTAATAATAATTTAATATGGCAGGCGGATGAAATAAACAATTTTGGCACTCATAATAAATATACACTGGGTAATGGGATACAAACCATCAATACGTATAACAATTTTGGATTGTTAAACCGCTCAGAAGCTGGTAGCGTTTTTGACCATGAATATAATTTTGATATACCAACTGGCAATTTAATGTGGCTAAAAGATAATGTTAAAGACTTACAAGAAACACATCAGTACGATGGCTTTGATAGGCTAACCAACTCTATGGTAACAAATTTAACAGGAATGTTTAATTTACCAGCGCTAGCATTAACCTATGACCCAAATGGTAACATTAAAAGCAAATCAGATTTAGGACAGTATAAATACCTCACACCAAAAATAAACGCCGTTACAAAAGTACAAAACTTAAGCGGTGTTATATCAACCTTACAACAAGATATAACATACACCGCTTTTGAAAAAGCAGAAACCATTATTGAAGGCAGTGCGCAAGCTGTTATAACCTATGGTCCTACTCAAGAGCGTGTAAAAACAGATTTTACAACCTCTGGCGTTGCATCCACTCGTTATTATTTAAGTAATTACGAAAAAGAAGTAACAGCAGGAATGACTCGCGAGGTACATTATATTAATGCACCATCTGGCTTAGCTGCCATGCATGTGATAGAAAATGGCGTGGCTAACACCTATTTTACATATAGCGACCATTTAGGAACGCCAAAAACAATTACAAATGTAAATGGAGGCGTTGTAGCTGAGCAAAGTTTTGATCCCTGGGGTCAACGCCGAAATCCAAACGATTGGACTTACAACTCTGTACCAGCGCCACCCGCTTGGTTATTTAGAGGCTACACGGGGCATGAGCATTTACCGCAGTTTAGTTTAATAAACATGAATGGTAGAATGTACGATCCACAAAATGCACGTATGTTGAGCCCAGATCCTGTTTTACACGATGCCACAAGTTCACAAGCTTACAACAAATACTCTTACTGCATTAATAACCCATTAAAATATACCGACCCAAGCGGCTATGATTTTAGTTTTAGTACCAAAAATTCCGATTGGACCATAAATGCGCCAGGTGGCGGTGGTGGCAGTAGTTCTCAGGCAGCTAATTCGAATGATGTTGATTTAAGTATGAACTTAAATGGCAAAGGATGGTCCGGTTTATCACAACATCAAAGCGCGCCAGGAGGAAGTGGTTTAGGTGCACAATATGGTTCTTACGAGGATCAACAACAAGAACAACTGGATGCTATCCAAAACGGAGAGTTAAGTTTTTTGAAATTACAATACACATCTACAACTAGTCAACCAATGCTTGATTATGGCCCGGTAAGGGATGTAGAGCATTGGCAGACAGTGAGTATGACGGATGCAATTGACATGACTAACGGAGGGGATGATCCAATTGAAACGAAAGCATTATATTTTATGTTTGGTTTTGGTAAAGGAACATACGCAGCAGCAAAGGATGCCGTATTGTTCTCAAAAGGACTAATTACTGGTGAGAGCTGGCCTAAGGTTGGAAATGCTTTTAAGAGTGTTGGAAATGCTTATGTAAATGCAGTTGGCCATGATATGGAATCAATGGATTGGGATAGATGGGGAAATAATTATAACCAAGCAAAAAATTTTATTAATAATGCTACACCTGAACAGATTGGTTTTGGTTTTGGGTATGTAGCAGGATCAGCATTTATGACTAAAGGGGCTGGATCAACTTTAAACCTTGCATATTCTGTAGGAGGATATCGTCTACTTGGCACAAATTTATTTAAAAATCATTCTTATCTAACTAGGTTTTCTAAAGGAGGTTATGGTTATGGCCAATTTGATGTTGCACACAGAGCTAGTAGATTTATGAGAAATGATATACTTTTAAATGGTAAAATGGGGATTAAAAATTTGAATACGATTTACTTTAATTATAATAATGCCGGGCAAAATTTTTCTATAGGAATTAATCCTTGGAAAAGAACAATTATACATGAGGGAATAGGCTTTTTTAAATAGTTTATAATGAAAAACAACAATATTAATATTTTACGATTAAATTATTTTTTAGGGTTAGCAAACATCAGTGATTTAAATCATTGGGCTGAAAATCAAATTACTTATGTGAACATTAATGATAAAATAATGGATTTGTATTTAGTGAAAAACTCGAATGATGCCATATTGCTATTGAATGATTTATCCAAAGAAGAATTTTTAGATTCAGACGATTTAAAAAAATATTTTTATAATTTATTTTTACAAAAACTACATAAAAACAACATCATCGAAATCGAAGAATTATTAGTCTTATTTAAAAATAATTCAAATGGTTTTGTAAAATTTAGTGACGATGAAGATATTTCTTATAGTATTATAAATAATGATATGGATTTAAGAAAGCAGTTTAATATCGGGCAGTTAGAGTTGGAAGATATTAGAAATTTTTTGCAAAATGACACTCAAATTAAATAGTAAACCATCTTCATAGTAGTATGGAACTAAAATTTATACTCAAAAGCGGACAAAAAATATTTTATAATATGAAAACAACACATCAATTAACCTTATTCTTTGCTTTAATCACGAGCCTTAGCTTTTCGCAATCAGTCATAGAATATGGCTACACAAATAGCGGTAATCGTACCCCTCGTAAATTAAGCACTCTACCTTTTAGAGTTGGCAATTTAGATAGTACTAAATCATCACATGTGTTTTCTACCACTTTAATGCAAAACGGTTTAAGTTTTTATCCAAACCCCGCTAACGACAGAGTGGTATTTACCATTAACGATTATACCTATTCTATTAAAAGTAGTATTAGTATTTTAAATGAAATGGGTCAGGAAATTAAATCCATTAATGTTACATCTAGCAAAACGGAAATGGATGTGTCTCAATTACCCGACGGCTTGTATTTTGTTAAAGTGGGTTCGTGGCTTCACGGACTTTCCGAAGCGCGCGGGCGGCTGCCAATCGACTTCGATCGTGTCGGTCGCGATGATGGGCAAGCCGCACGTGCAAAGGATACGCTCGGCGATGTCGGC